>NZ_JBHVET010000382.1:0-7835 GCF_042802135.1 Kitasatospora sp. NPDC057512 | reverse complement strand
CGGCGTACCCGGGCACGCCCACGTCGCTCCGGCGCGGCTCCCCCGCGGCTCCCCCGGGCCTCAGGCGGGCGGAAACGACGGTTGACGAACCGCCGGACGCCCTGGTCAACTGAAGCGGTGAACGCCTCGTGCCCGCTGGTCACCCGCAGCCACATCGACTTCGGTCGCGTGTGGTCCGCGGCGTGTCGCGGCTGAGCTGACCGTTCCCCCGCCGCCGCCCGGCTGACGTCCCGCCCGGCGCCGGTCCTCCCTCCCCCGCCCGTACGGGCTCCGCCCGCGGGCCGCCACCGCGCTCCGCGGCGCGCCCCCGCGCACCCGTGTCCCCGCACGGGCGTGCCGGTGCCCGCACGCGTCCGCACGAGGAAGTCAGGCTCACCATGCCCCGCCAGTTGCACCTGTCCGCAGCCCTCGACAGCCCCGGCCGTCTCGACGCCGGGCACTACGCCGCCCTCGCCCGCCTCGCCGAGCGGGCCACCCTGGACTTCGTCACCCTCGACGACTCCTTCGCCGCCGAGCCGAGCCGCCCCGACGCGCTCGCCGCCCTCGCCCGGACCGCCCCGCTGACCGGCCGGGTCGGGCTGGTGCCGACCGTCACCACCACCCACACCGAGCCCTTCCACACCTCGATCTCGGTCAACACCCTGGACTGGGTGAGCGAGGGCCGGGCCGGCTGGCTGGTCGGCGTCTCCACGACCGAGGCCGAGGCGCGGGCCTTCGGCCGCCGCCCCGTCGCCGCCGAGGACGAACTGTGGGCCGAGGCCGCCGACGCCGTCGAGGTGGCCGCCCGGCTCTGGGACAGCTGGGAGGACGACGCGGAGATCCGCGACACCGCCACCGGGCGGTTCATCGACCGCGACAAGCTGCACTACATCGACTTCGAGGGCCCGCGCTTCTCCGTCCGCGGCCCGTCCATCACCCCGCGCCCGCCGCAGGGCCGCCCGGTGGTCGTGGTGCCCGTCACCGCCGCCGACCTCGCGCCGGACGCCTCCCCGGGCGGGCGGGCCCGGGTCGACGCCGCGATCCGGTACGCCGACGTCGTCCTGCTCGACGCCCCCGACCGCGCCACCCGACTGACCGCCGCCACCGAACTGCGGCTGCGGGCCGGCGAGAACCTGCGCGTCCTCGCCCGGCTCGACGCCGCCCTGCCCGACCGGGCCGCCGACCAGCGGCTGCTCGACGAGCTCACCGCGACCGGCACCGGCGTCGACGGCTTCCACCTCTCCCCCGCCGACCCGTCGCGCGACCTCGCCGCGCTGGCCGACCGGATCGCCCCCGCCCTGCGCGCCGCCGGACTGCTGCGCACCGAGTACACCGGGCGCACCCTGCGCGACCACCTCGGCCTGGCCCGCCCGGCCAGCCGCTACGCCGCCCGCCCCGCCGACGGCTCCCCCGCCTCCACCGCCGCTCCCGCCCTCGCCGAGGTGACCCGATGACGGACCGACCGCTCAAGCAGATCCACCTCGCCGCGCACTTCCCCGGCGTCAACAACACGACGGTGTGGAGCGACCCGGCCGCCGGCAGCCACATCGAGTTCTCCTCCTTCCGCCACCTCGCGCAGACCGCCGAGCGCGGGAAGTTCGACTTCTTCTTCCTCGCCGAGGGCCTGCGGCTGCGCGAGACCAAGGGCCTGATCCACGACCTCGACGTGGTCGGCCGCCCCGAGTCGATCACCGTGCTGAACGCGCTGGCCGCCGTCACCGAACGGCTCGGCCTGGCCGCCACCGTCAACGCGACCTTCAACGAGCCGTACGAACTGGCCCGCCGCTTCGCCTCGCTGGACCACCTCTCCGGCGGCCGCGCGGCCTGGAACGTGGTCACCTCCTCGGACGCCTTCACCGGGGAGAACTTCCGCCGCGGCGGGTACCTGGACCGCGCCGACCGCTACACCCGGGCCGCCGAATCCGTCCAGCTGGCACGGGAGTTCTGGGACGCCGGGGAGGAGCCCGTGCGGCACTCCGGCCCGCAGTTCGAGGTCGAGGGACGGCTCTCGCTGCCGCGGCCGCCGCAGGGCCACCCGGTGGTGATCCAGGCCGGGGACTCCGACGAGGGGCGCGAGTTCGCCGCCGCCACCGCCGACGTGGTCTTCTCCCGGCACTCCACCCTCGCCGACGGCCAGGCCTTCCACGCCGACGTCAAGCGCCGGCTCGCCGCGTACGGCCGCAAGCCGGACGAGCTGAAGATCATGCCCGGGGTCACCTTCGTCCTCGGCGACACCGACGCCGAGGCGGCCGAACGGGCCCGGGAGATCCGCCGGGCCCAGGTGAGCCCGCAGACCGCGATCGCCTTCCTGGAGCAGGTCTGGGGCGTCGACCTGTCCGACCACGACCCGGACGGACCGCTGCCGGCCGTCGACCCCGACCCGGACAGCGGCCTGGTCCAGGGCCGGGTCCGGCACGCCGACCCGGTGGCCGTCGCCGCACGGTGGCGGGCGGTGGCCGCGGAGAAGAAGCTGACCAGCCGCGAACTGGTGATCGAGCTGACCGGCCGGCAGTCCTTCATCGGGGCGCCCGCCACCGTCGCCGCCGAGATCGACCGCTTCGTGCAGAGCGACGCGGCCGACGGCTTCATCCTCGTCCCGCACCTCACCCCGGGCGGACTGGACGAGTTCGTCGACCGCGTGGTCCCGCTGCTCCAGGAGCGCGGGGTGTTCCGCACCGACTACACCGGCCCCACCCTGCGGGACCACCTCGGACTGCCCGTCCCCGGTCGGCGCTGACCCGTACGACGCCGGCCGTGCGCGACCCGCCCGGGTGTCCCGGACGGACCGCGCACGGCGCGGGGTCAGCCGGTGCGGCGGCGGCGGACCAGGGCGAAGGCCCCCGCACCGGCGCCGACCAGCAGCGCGCCGACGCCCGCGATCAGGCCGGTCCGGTCGCTGTCCGCACCGGTGGACGCCAGGTTCGCGTCCACCGGCCGGGCGGGCGCGGCGGGAATGTTGTCCGCGGACAACACGGCGGGCGGCGAAGCGGCCGGAGCGGGGACGGCCGGCGCCTTGGTGGTGTCGCCGGCCGGCTGGGCGACGCCCGCTCCGCCGTCCGGCTTCGACTGCGAGCCGTCGGAGCCGGACGGCCCGGTCGAGGGCTCGCCGGCCTTGTGGGTGGTGGTCGGGGAGGGCTTCGGCGCGGGGGCGACGACCTCGGTGGTGGCGCCCTGCGAGCACATGGTGGTGCCCCGGAAGGGCAGGTCGTCGCCCTCGTTGACGAACACGCAGGGGTTCAGCGCCGTCCTGCCCAGCGGGCTGTCGGCGGGGTAGCTGACCCGGACCCGCCGGGTCGTCGAACTCTGGGGCGCCGCCGAGGAGTTGCGACCGTCCAGGTAGTGGCCCGCCACGGGCTCCGCCGGGGTCGTGACGCCCGGCACGGTGGTCCAGGTGCCGTCGGCGCCGCGGACCTCGACCTTGGCGAGACGGTCGGTGAACAGCACGTTGCCGAGGTTGGTGTAGGCGGACGGCGTCGGGTTCCTGAGCAGCGCGTCGAACTCGACGGGCTCGCCGCCCGCGACGACCTCGGCCGGGACCCCGGACACGCCGTTGCTGATCCCCTCCACCTTGACCACGTGGCTGTCGCTGAGCGGCGGCTCGACCGGGGAGTCCTGCGACCAGCCCTTGACGCTGGTGCGGAAGGTGAGGTTCGGGCCGGTGCCGCCGTTGGTGGCCCCGTCGTGGGGCCTGCCCATCGGGACACCGA
Organism: Kitasatospora sp. NPDC057512; assembly: GCF_042802135.1. Taxonomy (NCBI): domain Bacteria; kingdom Bacillati; phylum Actinomycetota; class Actinomycetes; order Kitasatosporales; family Streptomycetaceae; genus Kitasatospora; species Kitasatospora sp. NPDC057512. The sequence continues at coordinate 4,149 of NZ_JBHVET010000382.1, read as the reverse complement.
GGCGCAGCCGGACGTCGGTGCCGCCCGCCGGGACCACGACCTTGCCGGTGCCGCCCGCGTTGACCACCTTGTCCGCCCCGGAGCGCTCCTTCAGCTCCACCGGCAGCCAGCCGCCGGTCAGGTCGCTGAAGTAGTCGAGGCTCAGGGCGTTCGGCGGCGTCCCGAGGTCGCTCTCGATCTCGAAGTCCAGCACGACGGCGGCGCCCTGGTCGCCCGGGTTGCCGAGGTGCTCGGTGAACTCGACCGGCCCGCCCGCGAAGCCGACCACCGCCGGGGTGTGCACGGTGAGGCTGAGCGGCCCGGCGGCGGCGAAGGCCGGGGCGGCGGTCACGGCGCCGCCGGCGACCAGCGCGGCGGTCAGCGCGAGCGCCGGGGTGAGCGCCGGGGTGAGCCGGCGGGCCCGGTTCAGGGCACGGTTGGTCTTGCGCATGGGATTTCCCCCTGGATATCCGTCCCGGACCGGTACGACCGGATCCGGGCAGCACGAAGCAGGCCTGATGAGTAGTGTGATCGCGTCCGTGCCCGACGGGCCGTCCGTTCCGGCGGCGTTTCCCGCCGCTCACTCACAAGGACGTGCGGGGGGCGGAGAGGTTGCGGGTCGTCCCGAACCTTTTTCCGGGATTCCCATCCGACCCCGCCGACCTGCGCTCAGACCTCGTACACCGCACCGGCCCGGGCGATCTCGACCGGCCCGGGGTAGGCGGCCGCGGCGTCCCGCCGGTTGTGCTCGGCGTCGGTCCACGGGGGGATGTGGGTGAGGACGAGCCGGCGGGCGCGGGCCGCGGCGGCGTGCTCGCCCGCCTCGCGGCCGTTGAGGTGGACGGCCTGGTAGGTGTCGCGCCCGTCGATGTACGCGGCCTCGCAGAGGAAGAGGTCGGTGTCGCGGGCGAGTTCGACGAGTGCGGCGCTCTCGCCGGTGTCCCCGCTGTAGACCAGCGAGCGGCCGTCGTGCTCCAGCCGGAAGGCGAAGGCGTCGACGGGGTGGTTGACCTGGGCGACGTCGATCCGGAACGGGCCGAGCCGGAAGCCGCCGGGGGTGAGGGTGCGGAACTCGAACACCTCCTTCATGCCGGGGTTCTCCGGCATGTCGTAGGCGCGGGCGAGCCGCTCGGCGGTGCCGGCCGGGCCGTACACGGGCAGCAGTTCGGGGCAGCCCTCGGCGCGGTAGTTGCGGGCCACCCAGTAGGCGCACAGGTCGACGCAGTGGTCGGCGTGCAGGTGGCTGAGCAGGACGGCGTCGACGTCGTAGAGGCCGGTGTACTTCTGGAGGGCGCCGAGGGCTCCGTTGCCGAGGTCGAGGACGACGCGGTAGCCCTCGGCCTCGACCAGGTAGCTGGAGCAGGGCGAGTCGGCGGCCGGGAAGCTCCCCGAGCACCCCACCACGGTCAGTTTCATCCGAGCCCCTCCGCCCCGACACATCCTGGCTGCTGCTGGAAAACGGCATCGCCGTCCTCCACGGGAACAGCGTGGAAAACAGCATGGAAAACGGCAGGCCGGGCCCGGTGGACCGGCCGGTAGCACTGCGTTGGTGTGTCGAGGGTAAGGGCGGAGCGGCACTTTGCCCCCGTCCCCGTGCCGGGCTGTGGGCGGAATCACCAGAACGCCCGGGGCGGGGGCGCGGGCGGTTGACGGGCCGGGGGATCAGCGGCGGCGGGGCCGGTTGCGGGCCCAGCTGCGGATGGTGAACGGGTACCACCGCGGGTGGCCGCTGCCGTCGATCACGTCCGGATCGGGCAGCAGCCGGTGCCGCCGGTAGCTGCGGACGGTCTCGCGCCGGACGTTGATGTGGCGGGCGATCTCGGCGTAGGACCACAGCTCGGGGCGACGGGCCACGGGGCACCTCCGGGGGACGGGGGCGGACGTTCGTGACGCAGCCTTGCCGGGACGGCCGGGGCTCCGGGCGCGGAACGGGCATTGTGGCAGTTCCGTGACGAACCGGGAGCAATGCGCGGACAAATGCCCGGACGGGTGCCCGGCCGTCGCGGTGGTGGCGTTCACCCCCGGCCCGGTACGGTTCGCCGCATGAACGGCATGACCGCTACCTGGCTCGTCCTGTCGCTGCTGGGCGTCGCGCTGCTGGCCGCCGCCGTGGCGGCGCTGGTGCGGCGCACCCGTCCGGCGCCGCGTCCGTCCGGGCCGGCGGGTCCGCGACCGCGACCGCGGACGGGGGCCGGCCCGCGGCCGCAGGAGGTCTGGTGGGCGCTGGTGCCGTTCGAGGACGGCCCCGGCTCCAAGGACCGCCCGTGCCTGGTGCTGCGGGTGCACGGCCGGACCGCCACCGTCGCGAAGATCACCAGCAAGCACCACGCCGAGCGCCCGGGCGTGCTGGCGCTGCCGCCCGGCGTGGTGGGCGACCGGCAGGGCCGGGCCAGCTGGCTGGAGACCGACGAGCTGCGCGAGGTGCCGCTGTCGGACTTCCGCCGCCGGGCCGGCACGGTGGACGGGCAGGTCTGGGCCCGGGCGCGGAAGGTGCTGCAGGGCCGCTAGGCCCTGGGGGCGGGCTACGCCCAGAGCTGGCCCTGCAGCGCCTCGACCGCGGCCTCGGTGGACTCGGCGGTGTAGATGCCGGTGGACAGGTACTTCCAGCCGCCGTCCGCGACCACGAAGACGATGTCCGCGCGCTCGCCGGCCGCCGCCGCCTTGCGGCCGACGCCGATCGCCGCGTGCAGGATGGCGCCGGTCGAGACGCCCGCGAAGATGCCCTCCTGCTGGAGGAGTTCACGGGTGCGCCGGACGGCGTCCGCGGAGCCGACCGAGAAGCGGGTGGTGAGCACCTCGGCGTCGTACAGCTCGGGGACGAAGCCCTCGTCCAGGTTGCGCAGCCCGTACACCAGGTCGTCGTAGCGCGGCTCGGCCGCGACGATCTTCACGCCGGGGACCTTCTCGCGCAGGTAGCGGCCGACGCCCATCAGGGTGCCGGTGGTGCCGAGGCCGGCCACGAAGTGGGTGACGGTCGGCAGGTCGGCGAGGATCTCGGGGCCGGTGCCGGTGTAGTGGGCACCGGCGTTGTCGGGGTTGCCGTACTGGTAGAGCATGACCCAGTCGGGGTGCTCGGCGGCGATCTCCTTGGCCATCCGGACCGCGGTGTTGGAGCCGCCGGCGGCCGGGGACGGGATGATCTCGGCGCCCCACATGCGGAGCAGCTCGCGCCGCTCCTCGCTGGTGTTCTCGGGCATCACGCAGACCATCCGGTAGCCCTTGAGCTTGGCGGCCATGGCCAGCGAGATGCCGGTGTTGCCGCTGGTGGGCTCCAGGACGGTGCAGCCGGGGGTGAGCCGGCCGTCGGCCTCGGCGCGCTCGATCATGTGCAGGGCCGGACGGTCCTTGATCGAGCCGGTGGGGTTGCGGTCCTCCAGCTTGGCCCAGAGGGTCACCAGGCCGTCGGCGTTGCCGGGGACGGCGGCGGACAGCCGCGGCAGGCGGACCAGCGGGGTGTTGCCGACGGCTTCGAGCGGACTGTCGTAACGCAAGGGAGGCCTCCGGCCACGGCGGTGAGGGTGGAGAGGGATGGTTCCCCCGCCGTGGCGACGGGGGAACCGGTCACGCTAGCGGGCGCCGCCGGCCACGGCGGGCAGGATGGTGACGCTGTCGCCGTCGGCGAGGGCGGTGGAGATGCCCTCCAGGAAGCGGACGTCCTCGTCGTTCAGGTAGACGTTGACGAAGCGGCGCAGCTCGCCGTCCTCGACCAGGCGGGCGGCGATGCCCGGGTGACGGGCGTCGAGGTCGGTGAAGAGTTCCCCGAGGTTGCTGCCGTTGCCCTCGACGGCCTTGGCGCCGTCGGTGTAGGTGCGGAGGATGGTCGGGATGCGGACCTCGATGGCCATGGGTGCGCTCCTGTGCGAGTCGTGGAGTGGGTGGGCCGCGGCGGACGCGGCGGGGCGGGCGCCCGGCGTCGCCGCGGGGCGGCGGGCCCGGGTGAGGTGGTGAAGCGGCTCTCAGCGCGAGCGCGCGGGCGTGCCGGGACAGATCGCACCGGCGTGCCGGCACAGGTCGATGTGCAGGCGCGCCACGAGGCGGGTGCCCGGGGCCTGGGTGCTCACATCGACGGAACGCATGGGCTCATCGTATAGATTCCCGGGCTCGCTTAGACATGCCCGTCTCGGGATCCGGATGTTCCCGTTCCCAGGGCTGAGACGACGACGGCCCGCC
>NZ_JBHVET010000381.1:0-7889 GCF_042802135.1 Kitasatospora sp. NPDC057512 | reverse complement strand
GGCCCAGGCGGCGCGGCGCTCGGCGGGGCCGAGCAGCGCGGCCGTCCCGTCGTCCGGGGCGGCCGCGTCAAGGACGGTCGGCCGGCGTAGCGCCTCCGCGTGGTAGCGGACCCGCCCGCCGTGGCCCGGGTCCTCGCTCCGGCCGTCGACCAGCCGCGTCACCAGCACCGGAACCCCGGCCGCCTCGGTCGCCCGCGCGACCACCCCGTCCACCGAGGACCACCAGCCGACCTCCACCTCGAACGGGCCCAACTGCCCGAAGTGCTCGTCGCCGTAGGTGAGATCGACCGTCACGGTCCGGTTGCTCGCTCGCTGCATCGGAGCAGCTTCGCCCACCGGAGCGGCTCGGCGCGAACGAATTTCCGCCCCTCCGGAGCGGGGCGGAGCCGCCCCGCCCGGGGCTAACCTGGGCCGGTGACACGGCGATCGGGCACGGTGGTGCTGATGTGCGGTCTGCCCGGGGCGGGTAAGACCACGTATGCGATGGGCCTCGTCCGGCGGGGCTACGCGCGGCTGTCGATCGACGAGGTGGTCTGGGAGCGGCTCGGCCGGTGCGACGCCGGGCTGGTCCTACCGCGGGCGGAGTTCGACCGGCTCAAGGACGGGATCCGCCGCGAACAGCTCGTCGAAGTGGTCGAGTTGATGCGGGCCGGCCGCGATGTGGTGGTCGACTACACCTTCCGCAGCCGCACGGCCCGGGACACCTACAAGGCCCTGGTGGAGAGCCACGGCTGCCGCTGGGAGCTGGTGCACCTCAAGGCCGACCGGGCGACGCTGGAGCGCCGCCTGGCGCTCCGCAACGAGCAGGCCGGCGCCAACTCCGCCTTCGTGACCGCGGAGCTGTTCGACCACTACTTCGACAGTTTCGAGGAGCCCCGGGGCGAGGGCGAGCTGGTCCTGCCGCAGCCCCCGCCCTGAGGTCCTGAACAGGCCCTATCGGATCGCCACCGCCGTGCCGGAGACCCGCACCCGGGTGTCCTCGGCCCGCAGTTCGACCCGCAGGATGCCCGGGCGGCCCAGGTCCTCGCCCTGGTGCAGGGTCAGCACCGACGGGGCCGTCACCGCGCCGAGCTCCCGCAGGTAGGCGCCGAAGGCGGCCGCGGCGGCGCCGGTGGCCGGGTCCTCGACCACGCCGCCGACCGGGAACGGGTCGCGGACGTGGAAGACCTCGGGGGCCTCCCGCCAGGCGAGCTGAAGGGTGGTCAGGTCGCGGGCGCGCATGTGGGCGGCGAGGCCGTCGAAGTCGTAGTCGAGCCGGGCCAGCCGCTCGCGGGTGGCGACCGGCAGGACGAGGTGGCGGGCGCCCGCGTAGGCGACACGGGGCGGCAGGGCCGGGTCGAGGTCGGCGGCGGACCAGCCGAGCAGGGCGAGCGCCTCCGCGACGTCGGCCGCCGGCACCTCCTCGACCTTCGGCTCGACGCTGGTGAGGGTGGCGCGCAGCAGCCCGTCGGCCCCGCGCTCGACCTCGACCGGGACGTCCCCGGCCGCGGTCACGAAGACGTACCGTCCGGGGCCGATGCGGTCGGCGAGGGCGACGGCGGCGCCGACCGTCGCGTGCCCGCAGAACGGCACCTCGGCGAGCGGGCTGAAGTACCGTACGCGGTAGGCCCCTTCAGTCGGGCCGGCGGTCAGGAAGGCGGTCTCGGAGTACCCGACCTCGGCGGCGACGGCGAGCATCCGCTCGTCGGTCAGCCCGGTGGCGTCGAGCACCACGCCGGCCGGGTTGCCGCCCTCGGGGCGGGTGGCGAAGGCGGCGTAGCGGAGGATCTCGGGAGCGGCGTCGTCGGTCATGATCGGACGAACGCCTGCCGTGCGTCCGCTGTTCCCGCTCACCAGCGCGTCGCTTCCCACCGGAGCGGAGCCCCTCACCGCAGCACCGCCTCCAGGAAGTCCGAGCCGAGCCGGGCGCTGCCCGCCAGGTCGAGCTCGTAGAGCATGTACCGCCCGCGCCGTCGCGTCGTCAGCAGCCCGGCCTTGCGCAGCACGGCCAGGTGCCGGGACACCTCGGGCGCGCTGAGCTGCCAGGCGGAGGCGAGTTCGCCGGTGGTGTGCGGGCCGCGGGCCATGGTGCGGGCGAGGCGCAGCCGGACGGGGTGGGCGAGCGCCTCCAGGCGCTGCTGGACGAGGGCGAGCGAGACGGGCTCGGGCAGACCGGCCTCGGCGACGGGGTACTGGAGGACGGGCCGCCAGCCGCTCGCGTGCACCACCAGCAGGTGCGGGCGGCCGAAGGCGGTGGGGATGAAGGTGACGCCCCCGGAGTCGGTGCCGCTGGTGGCACTGTCCTGGAGCTTGTCGATGACGATCCGGCGCCGGCCGTCCCCGCCCTGGTCGAGCGTGACGGAGGGCGAGATGTCGGCGAGCGCCTCGGCGAGGCCGCGGCGGGCGAGCAGGTCGGCCTTGCGGCGGGCGTCGGCGGCGAGGTCGGGCAGGACGCGCTGCCAGGCGTCGGCGAAGAACGCGGACCGGCAGTCCTCCAGCATCCGCCGCACCAGGGCCCGGACGGCCGGCGGGTCGGCGAGCAGCCGGTCGGCGAAGGCGGCCTGCCGGGGGCCGCGGGCGAGGGCGAGTTCCCGGGCCCGCTCGTTGGCGGCCGGGTCGGTGAGCGGGGAGCCGATCCGGCGGGTGAGCCGGGAGGAGCCGCAGGTGGTGATGAGGGCGGCGGCGACGTACAGCTCGTCGTCGATCCGGTCGATGGCGTCGAGTTCCTCGTCGAGCGTGGCACCGGGCAGGCCGGGGACGAGGAAGTCGGCGCGCGAGGAGCGCCAGAGGAAGTCGGCCTCCAGGAGCCGTTCGGACAGCTCGGGCGGGATCACGGCGGCGGTGCAGCCGGCCCAGCCGTGCAGCGCGGGGTGGTGCGCGGGCTCGGCGAGCACGTGCAGCATGGCGTTCAGCTCGCCGAGCGGGGAGGGCGTGAAGAGCAGGCGCTCGTCGGGCAGGCCGGTGATGTCGATCGTCAGGCTCACGCGCCCGCCCCTCCCCCAGCCTCCGGCCGGGGGTACCCCCAGCGCTCGGCAGGGGCATGCGCCCACACGCTGTTCTTGATGGTCCGCTCGCTCCGCTCACTCACGTGTTCGATCCTGCCACCCCGCCCGACGGCCTCCGCCGCGGATTGACGGGAAGCGTCAATCCGCGTGCCAGGCGGTCCGACCTGGGCGGACGGTACCGGCCATGAGCCTGATCCAGGAGAAGTCCGTCCACGACCACGCGGCCGCCCGCCACGGCGAGCCGCCCGCCCCGCCGATCGGCACGGGCCGCCGGGGGCCGTCCGCGCTGCTGAGCCTGCTGACCGCCGCCGGCGGGCCCCGGTACGCCGTCGCACTGGCGGTGGACGCGGTGGGCGGCGGGCTGCTGCGGCCGTTCCTGCTGCTGTACGGCGTCGGCGTGCTGCGCCTCGGCGCGGGGGCGGCCGGGCTGGCGCTGTCCGCCGGGATGGTGGCGGGCCTACTGATGGTGCCGCTGACCGGCCGCTGGATCGACCGCGGCGCCCGCACCCTGCCCGCCGCCGTCACCCTGCTGCTGCGGGCGGCCGGTGCGCTGGCGCTGCTGCTCGCGGACGGCCTGCCGGGGTTCACCACTGCGGCGGTGCTGTTCGGGATGGGCAGCCAGTCCTGGCCGACCACCCACGCGGCCGTGGTGAGCACGCTGACCGAGGGCCGGCTGCGGGACGCCGCGCTGGCCGCCGGGCGGTCGCTGCGCAACGCCGGGATGGGCGCGGGCGCTCTGCTGGCCACCGTGGCGGTGAGCGGCGGGACGGGTGCGATCCGGCTGCTGGCCGGGGTGACGGGCACGGCCTGCCTGGTCGCGGCCGCCCTGGTGGGCTCACTGCGGGTGCGGGCCCCGCGGCAGGAGCGGCCGGCGGGCGCGCGGGAGCGGGCGGAGCCGCTGCGCCGGATCACCCTGCTGAGCCTCGCCAACCTGCCGTACGCGTTCTGCTTCGACGTGCTGGAGGTGGCGCTGCCCGCGCTGCTGGTGCTGCACCTGCACGCCTCGCCGGCCTGGTCCTCGGGCGTCTTCGTCGGCAACACGGTGCTGGTGATCGCCCTGCAGCTGGCGCTGGTGCTGAAGCTGGCGGACCGTTCGCGGCACGCCGTGCTGGCGGCCTCGGGGGCGCTGCTGGCGGTGTCGTACCTGGCCTTCTGGGCGGTCGGCTCGCTGGGCGGCGTGCCGGGGGCGGCGGGCATCGCGGCGGTCTCGGTGCTGTACACGCTGGGCGAGATCCTCTACACCGGCTCGGGGACGGCGCTGGTGGCGGCCGTCGCCCCGCCGCACCCGCTCGGTCGGGCGCTGGCGCGCTGGGAGCTGTCCTCGGGGGTGGGGCGGGCGGCCGCGCCGGCCGCGCTGACGGCGCTGCTGGCCGCCGGTCCGGGGGCGCTGTGGGCGTCGCTCGCCGCCGCCACGGCGCTGGGGGCGCTGGCGGTGCTGCGGCTGGGTCCGCGGTGAAGGCCGTAGCCCCGACCCCGGTGGGATGATCGGCCCCATGGCCCTCACCCCGCACCAGCAGCACCTCCGCGACCGGATCATGGCCGCCGGGGTGACCGCCCCGCCGGAGCCGTGGCGGCCCGTCGGCCGGGGGATGATCGCGGTCGGCGGGCTGCTCGGCATCGGCTTCGCCGTCCACCCGGAGAACGGGCACGACCTGGTGCTGACGGTCTCGCACAGCGGCCACGGCCTGTTCGACGCGGTGACCGGCCTCAAGCTGGCCCGCGACCACGAGCCCGCCGAGGACCCGGACGGCCTGGACCTCGCCTGCCCCGGCCTCGGCCAGGTCGCGGACGTGCGCATCCCGGTGGCGGGGACGTGGGGCGGTGGGCTGCACACCGCCGCCGACGGGGGCTGGCACATCGAGGTGGTCGCGCCGGAGTGGCCGCACCACCGGGTGCTGCTCGCCAGCGGCCGGGGGCCGTGGCAGGGCGAGCACGGCGAGAGCTGGTGGCTGGTCCTCGACTCCTCCTGGTCCACCTTCCGCGCGGCCGGCTTCTCCCCGACCGGCCGGACCCTCGCGGTGGCCACCAGCAGCGACCTCACGCTCTGGACCCGCGGCTAGGCCTTCCGGATGCGGACGGGCCGCGCACCGGTGATGCTGACGGCGAGGCGTGACCGGCCCGAGGAAGGACGAACGAAGCATGAGCGAACGAAGTGAGCGAATCATCGGAAGGTGCGTGTTGCGCGAAGCGCCTGCCGAGCGGAGCGAGGTGGGCGCATGAGCGCACTCGACTTCGAGATCATCGACAGCCCCGACAGCTCGCTCAACAAGACCTCCGTCCTGGTCACCGGCCCGCAGGACGCACTGCTGGTGGACGCCGGGTTCACCCGCTCCGACGGGCGCCGGCTGGTGGAACGGATCAGGGCGAGCGGCAAGGAGCTGACCACGGTCTTCGTCAGCCACGGCGACCCGGACTTCTACTTCGGCGCCCAGGAGGTCCAGGACGCCTTCCCGCGGGCCCGCTTCCTGGCCACCGCCACGACCGTCGAGCACATCCAGGAGACGTACGAGGCCAAGCTGCGCGCCTGGGCCCACCTGGGTCCGGAGCTGCCCACCCGGCTGGTGCGGCCCGAGGTGCTGCACGGGGACGAGCTGGTCTTCGAGGGCCACCGCTTCGAGCTGCGCGGCGCCGACTTCCACCTGCCGGACCGGCACTACCTCTGGCAGCACCACCACCGGGCCGTGCTGGGCGGGGTGCTGCTCTTCGAGGGGCTGCACGTGTGGACCGCCGACACCCCGACCTCCGCCCAACGGGCCGCCTGGATCGACCTGTTGGACGGCATCGAGGCGCTCCACCCGACCTGGGTGGCGGCCGGTCACCGGATCGCCGGCGCGCCCACGGACCTGAACGCCGTCGATCACACCCGGGCCTACCTGCGCGCCTTCGAGACCGAGATCGGCCGGGCCGCGGACGCGGCCGCCGCCAAGGAGGCGTTGGAGCGGCGCTTCCCGACGCTGGGGCTGCGGATCGCGGTGGACATCGGCACCAAGGTCGTCATGGGCGAGATGGCGTGGGGGTGAGCGGACGGTGATCGAGATCCCCCGGGACGTCGCCTCCTTCGCCGAGTCGCAGGCCCCCGCCGACGTGGTGCGCCGCCAGTACCTGGCCTCCGCCCGGGGCGACCTGGCCGCGCTGCGCGCCACCCTGGCCGAGGACGTGGAGTGGACCGAGATGGCCGGCTTCCCGCTGGGCGGCACCTACCGCACCCCGAAGGGCGTCACCACCAACGTGATGGAGCGGCTGGCCGCCGACTGGGACGACTGGACGGCGCACGACGACACCTACGTGGTGGACGGCGAGGACGTCGTGGTCCTGGCCCGCTACACGGCCGTCCACAGGGCCACCGGAAGACCCCTCGCGGTCCGGGTCGCCCACCACTTCACCGTGCGCGGTGGCCGGATCGTGCGCTTCGAGCAGTTCACCGACACCGCGCTGGTCAGGGAGGCGATGACGGCCTGAGGCCCACGCGGGACCCTCGCGAGGCCCAGATTCACTCGTACGGGCGAGCGCGGCGCGGCGCGCCAGGCGCGGTCTCGACAGACCACCCGGACGGCGGCAGGCTGACCCCGACCACGGCCGGAGAACGAGGAGTCGAGCATGGCGGGCACGGACACCGGGACCACCGGAGCGGACGGCGGGCGGCAGCGCCCGATCGTCGTCGTCGGGGCGTCCCTGGGCGGCGCGAAGGCGGCCGAGGCGCTGCGCGAGGCCGGGTACCGGGGCGGCATCGTCCTGATCGGCGAGGAGCACGAGCGCCCGTACGAGCGGCCGCCGCTGTCCAAGGGCTACCTGCAGGGCAAGACGCCCCGGGAGAAGATCTACGTCCACCCGCCGCAGTGGTACGCGGAGCACGACGTCACGCTGCGGCTGGGCACGGCGGTGGCCGCGATCGACCCGGCCGGGCACTCCGTGACGCTCGCCGACGACGGCCGGGTGGAGTACGCCAAGCTGCTGCTGACCACCGGCTCGGTGCCGCGCCGGCTGCCGGTGCCGGGCGCGGACCAGGACGGGGTGCTCTACCTGCGCCGGGTCGAGGACAGCGACCGGATCAGGGCGGCGCTGCGCCCCGGGGCCCGGATCGCGGTGATCGGCGCGGGCTGGATCGGGCTGGAGGTGGCGGCCGCGGCCCGCGAGGCGGGCGCCGAGGTGACGGTGCTGGAGGCGCTCGAACTGCCGCTGCTGCGGGTGCTCGGCCGGGAGGTCGCCCAGGTCTTCGCCGACCTGCACCGGGAGCACGGCGTCGACCTGCGCCTCGGCGTGAAGGTGGCCGAACTGACCGGCGAGGGCGGCTCGGTGAACGGCGTGAAGCTCGCCGACGGCACGACGGTGGCGGCCGACGCGGTGGTCGTCGGCATCGGCATCGCCCCCGCCACCGGCCTCGCCGAGGCGGCCGGGCTGGAGGTCGACAACGGGGTCAAGACCGACCAGCACCTGCGCACCTCGGACCCGGACGTCTACGCGGCCGGCGACGTCGCCAACGCCTACCACCCGCTGTTCGGCCGGCACATCCGGGTCGAGCACTGGGCCAACGCGCTCAACCAGCCGCAGACCGCCGCCCGCGCGCTGCTCGGGCAGCCGGACGCGGTGTACGACCGGGTGCCCTACTTCTTCACGGACCAGTACGACCTGGGCATGGAGTACGTCGGCTACGTCGAGCCCGACGGCTACGACCGGGTGGTGTTCCGCGGCGACCCGGCCACCCGCGAGTTCATCGCGTTCTGGCTCTCCGGCGGCCGGGTGCTCGCGGGGATGAACGTCAACGTCTGGGACGTCACCGACCCGATCCGCGAACTGGTGCGCTCGGGGCGGGTGGTGGACACCGAGGCGCTGGCCGATCCGAAGGTGCCGCTCGGGGACCTGTAGGGCCCGGCCTCAGCCGACCGGGACGCCGGGGTTCACCAGGCC
>NZ_JBHVET010000380.1:0-7890 GCF_042802135.1 Kitasatospora sp. NPDC057512 | reverse complement strand
CCTCGGGGGTGGGGGCGGGCGGACGGTTCGAGGGGTGAACTACTTGTTCCGGCTGCCGAGTTGGAACAGGAGGATGATGAACCCGGCGAAGAGGTGGCAGCCGACGGTGTAGAGCACCAGGCGGTGGTAGACCCGCTTGTTGGCCCACTTGCCGGCGTCCATGGTCTTCGGGCCGGCCGGAGTGTCGGCACCGGCAGCCGGGTTCTCGGCGCCGGCGGCCGGGGTGACGGTGGTGGTGGGATCGGCCATGGTGATCTCCTCCGGGGTGTTCTGACGGCAGGTCAGTGAACGGCGGCGGGGCCGCCGCCGAGGCAGAGTTCGCCGCCGGGGCTCTGCAACAGGGTGTGGACGAAGAGCAGTTCGACGCCGCTGTCCGACTCGGCGGCGATGCAGTGCGGGGTGAGCGAGTCGTAGTGGGCGGAGTCGCCCACCGCGAGGTGGTGGACGCGGTCGCCGAGGGTGACCCGGAGCGCGCCCTTCAGGACGTACAGCCACTCCTCGCCCGGGTGGACCCGGACCACCGTGTCCTGCACGCCCGGCGGGACGTGCACCCGCAGGGCCTGCATCGCACGGCCGGGGGCGCCGGCCCGGCGGTAGCCCCAGCCACCGGCCCGGCCGGGTTCGATGGCGCCGCCGCGGACGATCGGGTCCGGCTCGGCGAGGGTCTCGCCGAGCAGGCCGGAGACCGAGGTCCCGTACGCGCGGGCGAGGCCGAGCAGGACGGGCAGCGAGGGCTGCCGGCGGCCGGTCTCCAGCCGGGACAGATAGGCTGGGGAGAGCCCGACCCGCCCGGCGGCCACCTCCAGCGTGAGACGGCTGCTGAGCCGGTGCTCACGGAGACGGGCGGCGAGGCCGGCGACCTCCTGGTCGTCGAGCTGTTCGCCTGCTGCGGCGGCGCCGGTGGAGCTGCTGGTCATGTGTCCAGTGGACACCCGCCGTGCCGCACGGGCAAGAATTTTGCCTCAGAGGCAAGACCCTCCCGGCAGGCCCCGCAGGCCGCCCCCGCAGGCCGCCCCCGCTCACGGCCGCGGGATGTTCCGCAGGTTGCTCCGGGCCAGGTCGATCATGCGCCCGACGCCGCCCGAGAGCACCGTCCTGCCCGCCGCCAACGCGAAGCCCTTCAGCTGGGCGGCGGTGATGTGCGGCGGGATGGACAGCGCGTTGGGGTCGGTGACCACGTCCACGAGGGCCGGTCCCGGCCGCTCCAGCGCCTCCACCAGCACCTCCCGGACCCGGGCCGGCTCGGTCACCCGCTTGGCCTGGATGCCCATCGCCCGGGCGATCCCGGCGTAGTCCACGTCCCCGTTGTCGATCTCGAACTCCGGGTAGCCGGAGACCAGCATCTCCAGCTTGATCATGCCGAGCGCGCCGTTGTTGAAGACCACCGTCTTCACCGGCAGCCGGTGCTTGGCCACCGTGAGCAGCTCGCCGAGCAGCATGCCGATCCCGCCGTCGCCCGCCATCGCGACCACCTGCCGCCCCGGGCAGGCGAGTTGGGCGCCGATCGCGTGCGGGAGGGCGTTGGCCATCGAGCCGTGCAGGAAGGAGCCGATCACCCGGCGGCGGCCGTTGGGCTGGAGGTAGCGGGCGGCCCAGACGTTGTTCATGCCGGTGTCCACGGTGAACACGGCGTCCTCGGCGGCCACCTCGTCCAGCACCGAGGCGACGTACTCGGGGTGGATCGGCAGGTGCTTCTCGATGTCCCGGGTGTACGCGCCGATCACGTCCTCCAGCGACCGGCAGTGCTTGCGCAGCATCCCGTCCAGGAAGGCCCGGTCGCGCTTGGCGTCGAGCAGCGGCAGCACGGCCCGCAGGGTGGCGGCCACGTCGCCGTGGACGGCGAGTTCGAGGGCGGTGCGGCGGCCGAGCCGGGTGGCGTCGTGGTCGACCTGGACGGTGTGCGCCTGCGGCAGGAAGGAGTCGTACGGGAAGTCGGTGCCGAGCAGCACCACCAGGTCGGCGGAGTGCAGCGCCTCGTGGCAGGCCCCGTAGCCGAGCAGGCCGCTCATGCCCACGTCGTACGGGTTGTCGAACTGGATCCACTCCTTGCCGCGCAGGGAGTGGCCGATCGGCGCGTTCAGGGCCTGCGCGGCGGCCATCACCTCGGCGTGCGCCCCGCGCACCCCGGCGCCGCAGAACAGCACCACCTTGCGGGCCGCGTTGAGCAGCCGGGCCAGTTCCTGCACCTGGGACCAGGGCGGGGCGGCGACGGCCTGCTCGGTCAGGAAGTGGCTGGTGCCGGTGGGGGCGGCGGCGGGGAGCGCGGCGACGTCCCCGGGGAAGGCGAGCACCGAGACGCCGTGCGAGCCGAGCGCGTGCTGGACGGCGACCCGCAGCAGGCGGGGCAGCTGGGCGGGGGTCGAGAGCATCTCGCACCAGGTGCTGCAGTCGGTGAACACCCGCTCGGGGTGGGTCTCCTGGAAGAAGCCGGTGCCGATCTGCCCGGACGGGATGTGCGAGGCGAGCGCGAGCACGGGCAGGCCGCTGCGCTGGGCGTCGTACAGGCCCTGAATGAGGTGGGTGTTGCCGGGGCCGCAGGAGCCGGCGCAGACCGCGAGCCGGCCGGAGAGTTCGGCCTCGGCGGCGGCGGCGAAGGCGCCGGCCTCCTCGTTGCGCACGTGCACCCAGCTGATGCCGTCGGCCCGCCGGATGGCGTCCACGACGGGGTTGAGGCTGTCCCCGACGACGCCGTAGACCCGCTCCACCCCGGCCTGCCGGAGCACCTCCACCATCTGTTCGGCCACGCTCGGCACGGCGGCGACTCCTTCGCTGGGGCGGCTCCACGGGACACCAGCACTCTCCGGGGCGGCCGGGGGCGGCGCAGCCGGGGTGGGGCGAACGGGTGAGGCCGCGGACGCGGGAACCCGGCGGGAACGACGGGGTGCGGCCTACTCGGCCGCCAGGTGGTCCTGCTGGCCGAGCTTGCCCGCCGCGAGACCGGCCTGGGGCTGGCGGCGGCCGGGTTCGCGGCCCGGGGGCTGGGCGACCCGCTCCTGGGCGGGCGGGGCGGTGGTCGGCAGGGTGACCGGGGCCCCGGACTTGACCTGCACCGCCTCGCCGTCGTGCCGCACGTGGAGGACCTCGCCGCGGCGCAGCGTGTACGTCGTCCGCTCGTGGGTGATCTCGACGCCGAGCAGGTGCCCGCGCACCAGCAGCGAGAAGCTCAGCCGCATCAGCCCGGACGGCAGCCGGGGCCGGAACGAGAGCGCCTCGCTGTGGTCGCGCAGCCCGCCGAAGCCGGCCACCAGGGCGATGCAGGCCCCGGCGAGCGAGGCCATGTGCAGGCCGTCGCGGGTGTTGCCGCCGAGGTCGTGCAGGTCCATCAGCGCGGCCTCGGCCGTGTAGTCGTAGGCGAGGTCGAGCTGGCCGACCTCGGCGGCGATCACCGCCTGGGTGCAGGCGGAGAGCGAGGAGTCCCGGACGGTCAGCCGCTCGTAGTAGGCGAAGTTGCGGGCCTTCTGCTCGTCGGTGAAGGCGTCGCCGCGGACCTGCATGGCGAGCACCAGGTCGGCCTGCTTGACCACCTGCTTGCGGTACAGGTCGAAGTACGGGTAGTGCAGCAGCAGCGGGTAGTTCTCCGGCGGGGTGTGCTCGAAGTCCCAGACCTGGTGGTGGGTGAAGCCGTCGGCCTGCGGGTGCACGCCGAGGTCCTCGTCGTACGGGATGTACATCGCGGCCGCCGCGTCGCGCCAGGCGGCGGTCTCCTCGGTGTCCACGCCGAGCAGCGCGGCCTCGTGCGGGTTGCGGACGGCGGCCTCGGCGGCGGCGCGCAGGTTGGTCTGCGCCATCAGGTTGGTGAAGACGTTGTTGTCCGCGACGGCGCTGTACTCGTCGGGGCCGGTGACGCCCTCGATGCGGAACCTCCCGGCCACGTCGTGGTGGCCGAGCGAGCGCCACATCCGGGCGGTCTCGACGAGCAGTTCGAGCCCGTACTCGCGCTCGAACTCCGCGTCCCCGGTGGCCCGGACGTAGCGGGCGACGGCGGCGGCGATGTCGGCGCCGATGTGGAAGGCCGCGGTGCCGGCCGGCCAGTACCCGGAGCACTCCTCGCCGCGGATCGTCCGCCACGGGAACACCGCGCCGGACAGGCCGAGTTGGACCGCCCGCTCGCGGGCCAGCGGCAGGGTGGTGTGCCGCCAGCGCAGGGCCTGGTTGACGGCGGCGGGCAGGCAGTAGGTGAGTACCGGCAGGACGAAGGTCTCGGTGTCCCAGAAGCTGTGCCCGTCGTAGCCGGGCCCGGTCAGCCCCTTGGCGGGGATGGCCCGCTCCTCGCTGCGGGCGCCGGCCTGCAGGACGTGGAAGACGGCGAACCGGACGGCCTGCTGGAGTTCGACGTCGCCCTCGATCTCGATGTCGCTGGTCTCCCAGAACTCCTGGAGGAATTCGGCCTGTTCGGCGATCAGCCCGTCCCAGCCGGTGTACCGGGCGGCGGTCAGCGCGGCCTCCACCTGGTCCCGGACGGCGGGCAGCGAGCGGGTGCCGGACCAACCGTAGGCCATGAACTTGGTCAGCCGCAGCCGCTGTCCGGCCTTGAGCACCGTGGTGACGCTGATCCGGCACTGGTCGGCGTCGGCCTCGGCGACGGTGTCGGACTTCTCCGGCCCCTCGATGACGTGGTCCATCCCGGCCGCGACCCGGATGCCGCTGTACCGGGTGCGGTGCACCAGGATGGCCTTGGTCCCGCTGGCGTGGTGCGCCTCGGGCTGCAGCGGAGCCTCCAGCACGGCGGCGGCCCGCGGGTCGCCCTCGGGGCCGCCGGGCAGCTGCTCGTTGGCGACCAGCTCGGACTGGAGCACGATCCGCACCGGGCCGTCCACCGCCTCGACGCTGTACTCGACGGCGGCGACGGCGCGCTGGGTGAGCGAGACCAGCCGGGAGGAGCGCACCCTGATCGTCCGCCCGGCCGGGGAGGTCCACTCCGCCTCGCGGTGCAACAGGCCCTCGCGGAAGTCCAACCAGCGCTTGTGGCTGACGAGTTCGCCGTAGCGCAGGTCGAAGGGCTCGTCGTCCACCAGCAGCCGGATGATCTTGCCGTTGGTCACGTTGATGACGCTCTGGCTGGACTCCGGGTAGCCGTAGCCGCCCTCGCCGTACGGCAGCGGGCGCAGTTCGAAGACGCCGTTGAGGTAGGTGCCGGGCAGGCCGTGCGGCTCGCCCTCGTCCAGGTTGGCGCGCAGGCCGATGTGGCCGTTGGAGAGCGCGAAGACGGACTCGGCGCGGGCCATCGAGGCCAGGTCCAGGCCCTGTTCGGTGATCTGCCAGGGGTCGATCGCGAAGTTCTTGTCCCCGGAGCTCATGCGCCCACCTCGCTGCGCTCGGCAGGGGCGTTCGCCCACGCGCACCTCTTGGTGATTCGCTCGCCGCGCTCGCTCATGCCGTTCCCTCCCCCAGGAGCTCGGAGAGGTCCCGGACGACCACGGTCGCGCCGTCCCGGCGCAGTTCGGCGGCCTGGCCGGTGCGGTCCACCCCGACCACCGCGCCGAAGCCGCCGGCCCGGCCGGAGGCGACCCCGGCGAGCGCGTCCTCGAAGACCGCGGCGTGGGCGGGTTCGACGCCGAGGGCGCGGGCGGCGTACAGGTAGGTGTCGGGGGCCGGCTTGCCGGGCAGCCCCTCGGCCTTGGCGACGTTGCCGTCCACGATCACCTCGAACAGTTCCTCGATGCCGGCCGCCCGCAGCACGTCCCGGCAGTTGGCGCTGGAGGAGACCACGGCACTGGGCAGCCCGGCCGCGCGCAGCCGGTGCACGTAGTCGACCGAGCCCTGGTACGGCTGGACGCCCTCCTCCCGGATCAGCCGCAGCACGGTGTCGTTCTTGGCCCGGCTGATCCCTTGCACGGTAGGGGAGTTGGGCGGATCGTCCGGGGTGCCCTCGGGCAGGTCGACGCCCCGGCTGCGCAGGAACGCGCGGGTGCCGTCCAGGCGCGGGCGGCCGTCCACGTAGGTGTCGTAGTCGGTGACGGCGTCGAAGGGGACGAACTGGCCGCCGGTGCGGGCGGCTTCGGCGCGCAGGAAGGCGTCGAAGGTGTCCTTCCAGGCCGCGGCGTGCACCTTCGCGGTCTGGGTGAGCACCCCGTCGAGGTCGAAGAGGAAAGCACGGATGTCGTCCGGTAGCCCCAGCATGGGTGCAGTCTTACCCGGGAACGGGGGGAAGCCGCCCATTTCCCGGCGGCGCGTCGCGGGAAGGGCGGCTTCCGGTTGCCCGGCCGGGCCGGACGGCGCCACGGAGCCGGGCCGGGGCGGCGCTACGGCGAGTCGGGCATCTGCGCCTCGGGCGCCTCGATGACCGCGAAGACCGCGCCCTGCGGGTCCTGGACCACCGCCATCCGGCCGGACTGCATGTCGAAGGCCGGCTGGATCACCGAACCGCCCGCCTTGACCAGGGCGTCCACCGTGGAGTCGGCGCCGTCCACCGAGAAGTAGGTCATCCAGTGCGAGGGCGTGCCGGGCGCCAGGTAGCCGGGGATCGCCTGCATGCCGCCCACCGTGCGGTCGGCGACGTTGAGCGAGAAGTAGCCGTCCATGCCCTGGATGGTGGCCGGGCGCAGCCCGAGGGCCGGCTGGTAGAAGCGGCCGGCCGCGCCGGTGTCGGCGGTGTTGAGCTCGTTCCAGACCAGTGCGCCGGGCTCGTTGACCACGCCCGCGCCGATGAAGTCCATCGCCTGCCAGACCCCGAACACCGCGCCGGTCGGGTCGGCGGCGACCAGCATCCGGCCGATCGTGCCGACGTCCATCGGGTCGTAGAGGACCGTGCCGCCGGCCTCGGTGATGGACGCCCGGGCCGCGTCGGCGTCGTCCGAGGCGAGGTAGGTGGTCCAGGCGACGGGCGGCTCCGGCTGCCCCTCGGGCGCCGCCTGCGCCATGATCCCGGCGACCGGCCGGCCGTTGAGCGTGCACACGGCGTAGCCGCCGAACTCGGCCGGGCCGACCTCGCCCTGCCAGCCGAACAGGTCGCGGTAGAAGTCGAGCGCGGCCTGCTGGTCGCTCGCCATCAGGTCGACCCAGCACGGGGTGCCGGGCTTGTACGGATCGGTGACTACGGGCATTGCTGGGCCTCCCGGAGGCGGTGGTGGCCGGCTGTGGTGGTCGGGACGGTCGGAGCGGTCGGGCCCTCGTCCCGGCCGGGCCCGGTGGGGGTACGGCCCGGCCGGGACGACGGCGGTACACCGCCACCTTCGGCCCGCCGCCGCGATCCCGCCACCGGACGGCGCCCTGGCGGGCGACCGGCGGCCGGACCGTCACGGGGCGCGGACGGGGTGCTCACGGGCTGTTCACCGGGGTGTTCCCTGGGCTGTTCCCCGAGGTGCTCACGGGGCGTCGTGGCGGTGCCCGGTGACGAAGTACGGCTGCACCTTGCCGCTCTGCGCGTAGTCCTTGAGCCGGACCAGCAGTTCGGCCCAGGTGCCGGCCACCGCCGGGACGCCCTCCTCGCTGCCCGGCTGCCAGCCACCGTGCCGGAACAGCAGCCGGGCGCGCTCGGGCGCGGCGGGCTGCTCGGGCACCGCGGGCTCCTCGGGCGCGGCGGGCCGGCCGGACTCGGGGACGGCGGGCTGGTCGGACAGTTCCCAGCTGATCCAGGTGCCGGCCCAGTGCGGCGGGAAGGAACCGGCGTTGGTCCACACCACCCGGTCCCGGTCGGCCCGCTCCACCCGCAGCCGGAACGGCTCGGGGACGTCGGGGAAGTCGAACAGCAGGACGTCGCCGTCCCGGTCCACGCCGGTGGTCCACCAGGCGGTCAGCCCGTCGTGCGTGGTGAGCGCGGCGAGCACCACGGCCCGGGGCGCGGCGATGTCGAGCTGGAGGGCGATCTCGGGCATGGGTCCGCCTCTCGGTGGCCGCCGGATTCCCTTACGCCCACCATGGCACGACCCCCGGGCCCGCGCGCCCCGGAGG
>NZ_JBHVET010000379.1:0-7897 GCF_042802135.1 Kitasatospora sp. NPDC057512 | reverse complement strand
CCCGGCTCCGAAGCGCGGGTCGGTGTGGCGGGCCCGGCTCCGAAGCGCGGGTCGGCGGTGCAAATCGCCGACCCGCGTTCGCCTCTACGACAGATCCCTTTGGCCGGGTGCACGCCGGACGCGGACAGAACACTGGCATGCGCGTCGTCATCGTCACCGAATCCTTCCCGCCCGAGGTCAACGGAGTCGCCCACAGCGTGCTGCGGACGGCCGAGCACCTGGTCCGCCGGGGCCACCGGCCCCTTGTCGTCACCCCCTCGCCGGCGCGGGGCGCCGAGTGCCCGCCGGAGACCTTCGGTGGCGGCGCGGCGCCGGAGGTTCCCGTGGTGCGCATCCCGTCGGTGCCGCTGCCGGGGTACCCCCAGGTGCGGATCGCCCTGCCCAGTCGGCAGCTGGCGGCCGCGATCGCCGGACACCGTCCGGACCTCGTCCACCTGGCCAGCCCGTTCGTGCTCGGCGCGCGCGGGATGCAGGTCGCGGCGCGGCTCGGGGTGCCCGCCGTCGCCGTCTACCAGACCGATCTGGCCGGGTACGCGCACGCCTACCGGGCCGGGCGGGGGCTCGGGGAGGCCGCCGCCTGGCGGCGGATCCGGGCCGTGCACCGTGCGGCCGCCCGTACGCTGGCCCCCTCCACCCCCGCCGCCCAGGACCTCACCGCGCACGGGGTGCCGAGGGTGCAGCTGTGGCCGCGCGGAGTGGACTCGGTGCGGTTCCACCCCCGGCACCGGGACGAGGCGCTGCACCGGGCGCTGGCCCCGGGCGGGGAGGTGCTGGTCGGGTACGTCGGGCGGCTGGCGCCGGAGAAGCGGGTCGACCTGCTGGCGGCGGCCTCGGCGCTGCCCGGGGTACGGGTGGTGGTGGTCGGGGACGGTCCCTCGGCGCCCGGCCTGAAGGCCTCGATGCCGGGCGCCGTGTTCCTCGGCCGGCGCACCGGTGACGAGCTCGCGCGCTGCTTCGCCACCCTGGACGTCTTCGTCCACACCGGCCCGCTGGAGACCTTCTGTCAGACCATCCAGGAGGCGATGGCCAGCGGCGTGCCGGTGATCGGCCCCGCGGCGGGCGGCCCGCTGGACCTGGTCGCCCACCACCGCACCGGCCTGCTGGTGCCGCCCCGGGACGCCGCGGCGGTGGCCCGGGCGGTCACCGAGCTGGCCGCCGACCCGGCGCGGCGGGCCGCGTACGGGCAGGCCGGGCGCGCCGAGGTGACCGCGCGCACCTGGGAGGCGGTCGGGGACCTGCTGCTGCGGCACTACGCCGAGGTGCTGGCGGAGCACCGCGGAGTGCGGCTGCCGTCCGCCGCCCCGGCGTCGGCCGCGCCGGTGGCGCCCGCCCTGTCGGAGGAGTTGCCGGCATGAGCTCCGTTCCCGACGGCGGGGCTCCGACGGCGGGCGGGACGTCCGCGACCGGTGAGGCTCCGATGGCCGGCGGGGTCTCGGCGACCGGCGAGGCTCCGGCGACCGGCGAGGCGCTGACGATCGTCCGGCTCGCCAACTTCGTCACCCCGGTCTCCGGCGGCCTGCGCACCGCGCTGCGCCACCTGGGTGCCGGGTACCGGGCGGCCGGGCACCGGCCGGTGCTGATCGTCCCCGGGGAGCGGCGCTCCGAGGAGGAGACCGAGCAGGGCGTGGTGGTCACCCTGCCCGGCCCGGTGCTGCCGGCCAGCGGCGGCTACCGGCTGCTCACCGACCGGCGGGCGGTCGCCGCCGAGCTGACCAGGTTCTCCCCCGACCGCCTGGAGGTGTCCGACCGCACCACGCTGCGCTGGACCGGCGCCTGGGCACGGCGGCACGGCGTGCGCTCGGTGATGGTCTCGCACGAGAGCGCCGCCGGCCTGCTGCGCACCTGGGGCCTGCCCGGTCCGCTGGCGGGCGCGGCGGCCGACCGGTTCAACGCGGCCACCGCCCGCGCCTACGACGCGGTGCTCTGCACCACCGACTGGGCGGCGGCGGAGTTCCGGCGGATCGGCACCCCGAACCTGGTCCGGGCCCCGCTGGGGGTGGACCTCGACGCGATGCGCCCGCTGCCGCCGACCGCACGGGCGGCCGAGCGGGCCCGGTACGCCGCTCCGGACGAGACGCTGCTGGTGCTCTGCTCCCGGCTCTCGGCGGAGAAGCGGCCGGAGCGGGCGATCGAGGCGCTGGCCGTCCTGCGGGCCCGGCGGCGGCCCGCGGTGCTGGTGGTGGCCGGCACCGGCCCGCTGCGGGACCGGCTGGCGGCCCGGGCCGCGCGGCTGCGGCTGCCGGTGCGCTTCCTCGGGCACCTGGGCGGGCGCGCGGAGCTGGCCCGGCTGCTGGGCTGCGCGGACGTGCTGCTCGCGCCCGGCCCGGTGGAGACCTTCGGGCTGGCCGCGATGGAGTCACTGGCCTGCGGGACCCCGGTGGTGGTCAGCCGCTCCTCCGCGCTGCCCGGCCTGGTCGGGCTCGCCGGAGTGGCGGCCGTCGACACCGGCGACGGATTCGCTTCCGCCGTACGGCAGTTGCTGGGTCGGCCGGAGGAGCTGCGGCGGGCCGCCGCCCGGGCTCAGGCCGAGCGGTACGGC
Source organism: Kitasatospora sp. NPDC057512 (assembly GCF_042802135.1). Classification (NCBI taxonomy): domain Bacteria; kingdom Bacillati; phylum Actinomycetota; class Actinomycetes; order Kitasatosporales; family Streptomycetaceae; genus Kitasatospora; species Kitasatospora sp. NPDC057512. Next base: position 5,358 of record NZ_JBHVET010000379.1, on the reverse strand, counting down.
TGGCCGGCGGCGGTGGCGGCGTTCCTGGCGGCACACGGCGTACGCGACGACGAGGCGGGTGACGGAGGTCGGAGGTCAGGATGAGCATGCTGGAAGCCGGGCGCGACCGGGCCGCGGAGGAACACCCCACCGCCGGCGAGCTGCTGCGCTTCGTCGCCCTCGGGGACTCGCTCACGGAGGGGGTCGGGGACCAGGTCGGCGAGGGCTGGCGCGGCTGGGCCGCCGTCCTCGCCCACGCGCTGCCGCCGGAGGGTCGGGACGTCGAGTTCACCAACCTGGCGTACAGCGGGGCGCTCACCACGGAGTTGACTGTCCGTCAATTGCCTGGCGCACTGGCGCTGCGGCCGCAGCTCGCGGCGGTGGTGGTCGGCGGCAACGACACCCTGCGCTCGGGCTTCGACATCCGGCGCGCCGCGCTGGAACTGGACGCCACGATGGGGGAACTGTCCGGCCACGGCGCCAGGCTGCTGACCGCCTGCCTGCCCGACCCGGGCAGCCTGCTCCGGCTCCCGGCGCCGCTCGCCCGTCCCCTGGCGCGCCGGATGCGGGCGGTCAACACCGTGGTGCACGCCCTCACCGAACGCCACCGGGCGGTGCACCTGCACATCGCCGAGCTGCCGTGGCTCACGGAACGCCGGCTGCTGAGCGTCGACCGCCTGCACCCCAGCGCCGAGGGCCACCACCTCATAGCCCGACGCTTCCACGACCTGCTCACCGAGGCCGGCCACCCCCTCGGCCCGCCCCCGGCCGCCGCCCCCGCCGAATCCCCGCCGGGCCTCGCCGCCGACCTCTGGTGGATGGCCACCCGGGGCACCCGCTGGCTCGCCGCCCGCAGCACCGACCTCCTGCCGGGCCTGCTCGCGCTGGCCGCCGCGGAGGGCGCCGCCCGCCTGCGCGGCGGGAGCGAACGGCACGACGAGCGGATGGCCCGGGCCACGGCGCAGGCCCTCGCCACCCTGGGGTGAGGAGTACGCCTGGGCGGCGGGGCCGTTCGACGGGAACCATCGGAGTGGCCCGGGTTGTCGTGTCCGGGGAGAGCGCGACGGAGGGAGTCGGGGTGGAGAGCTCGGACACAGCGGGTCGGGACGTCATGGCGGCGGCGGGGGTCCTGTTCTCGGACGGGACCGGGCGGGTGCTGGTGGTGCGGCTGCCGTACGACCGGAAGCATCCGGTGGCGATCCCGGGCGGCGGGTGGGAGCCGGCGGACCGGTCGCCGAGGGAGACCGCCCTGCGGGAGATCCGCGAGGAGCTGGGCTTCACGCCCCGGTTGGGACCGCTGGCCGGCGTGGACTGGGCACTGCTGCGCGAGGGCGACCGGCCGATCGTCGTGTACCTCTACTGGGCCGAGCCGCTGACGCCGCAGCAGGTGGCGGCGTTCCGGCCGGACACGGCGGAGGTCGGCGGCTGGACCTGGCTGACGGCGGAGCAGGCCGGGCACGCCCTGCCACCGCGGCTGTCACGCCGGGTGACGGCCTGTCTGCGGGCGCCGGGCGACGCCGGGCCGCTGGAGCTGGAGGACAGCCGGCCGGTCGGGCACACGCTCGGGCGGCTGCCCGCCGACGGGCCGGTGCCCGCGTACGCCGGACTGGCCGCCGCACCGGGGCTGACACCGTCGACCGAGGAGCCGTCGGAACCCGCGCAGCCGCCGATGGACCGGGCGACCTACTACGCCACCCGGCCGCGCATCCGGGCCAAGGCGCGGGCGCTGTTCACCGACGCCGCCGGCCGGGTGCTACTGGTGCGGCTGCGGCCCTGGGACGGGCCGCTCGGGCAGGTGCCGCACTGGACCCTGCCGGGCGGCGGGGTCGAGGCGGACCGGGAGATGCCCCGGGCGGCGGCCCGGCGGGAGATCCGCGAGGAGCTCGGCTGGGAGGTCGAGCCGGGGTCGCTGCTGGCGCTGGACTGGCAGCCGGGTGCGGCGGCCGACCCGGAGGCGGACCCGGCGACCGGCCGGGACACCGCCGTCCTGGTGTACGTGTTCGACGGGGGCACGGTGACGGAGCGGATGCTCGGCTCCCTCGTACTGCCGGAGGACGAGCTGGTGGAGTGGCGGCTCTGCGATCCGGCCGAGGCGCGGGCGCTGCTGACCGGCCCGTCCTGGGAGCTTACGGCCGCCGCTCTGGCCGCCCGGGAACGGTCGGGCGGACCGGTCGAGCTGGTGCGCGGGCGGAGCGTCGGGCCGGACCTGCCGCAGGGGTGAGGCCGGATGGACGGAGCCCGGCGGGGCATGAGCCGCCGCCGGGGCCTCGTCCGCGACCTCGCGCGTCGGCGCGGTGGGTCTGGCGCGGCGGGGCGACGCGGCGCGTCGGGGCGCCGCGTCAGACCTCCAGCTCGGCCTCGATCCGGCTCAGCTGGTGGCGGGCCATCGCGAGGTTGGCGCGCGCCTTGTCCAGCACGAGGTAGAGGAACAGGCCCTTGCCGGTCCGGCCGGTGAGCGGGCGGATCAGGTGGTACTGGCTGGTCAGGGTGATCAGAATGTCCTCGATCCCGTCCTGGAGGCCGAGCATGTCCATGGTGCGCATCTTGGCGCGGACCACGTCGGTGTTGCCGGCGGCTGCGACGTTGAGGTCCAGGCCACCGGGGCCGTCGAGGGTGGCCAGCGCCATGCCGCTGTTGTAGTCCACCAGGGCCGCGCCGATGGCGCCCTCGATGCTGGTCATGGCCTGCTTGAGCGCGGCGGCTGCGTCGGTCATCTGGGTAACTCCCCTTCGGTGGTGGGTGGTTCGGTTTCGGGCGGTGCGGTTTCGGGTGGTCCGGTGGTGCGGTGGTGCGGTGGTGCGGTGATGCGGGGGGAACGGCGGGAACGGGCGGCCGACCCGGGTCAGCCCGCGTCGCGCGGATCCTTGGGCACGAGGGCGTCGTTGAGCAGCTCCGCGATGCGCTGCGCGCTGCGGCGGGCCTCCAGGTGCAGCCGTCCGACGTTGACGTCGGGGTGCGCCAGCAGGGTCAGCACGCAGCTGCCGCCGGCCGCGTAGGTGGCGACGTAGCCGTTCTCGCCGCGCACCAGCGACTCGCGGAACTCGCCCTGGCCGGTGGTGTCGGCGAGCCGCTGGGCCAGCGAGAGCGAGGCCGCCGTCATCGCGGCCAGGCCCGAGGGCTCGGTGCCGTGGGTGTCGTGCGCGATCAACAGGCCGTCCACGCTGGCGACCAGACCACCCGCGAGGTGCGGGACGCGGTGTTTGACGGCGCGCAGTTCGGCGAGCAACTCGGTCTCCAAGGCGATCAGTTGTCTCCTTCCGACACGCTGCTTGAGTGCCCGCCTCATGGCCGGAACGACGGGGTCGCGGGCGGGGAATGGGTCAAAGTCGGGCCTCCAGAAGGTCTCGGACCCGGGTCAGCAGCGCGATGTCCGGGTCGGGGACGGCCAGCGGGTGGGCCGCTGCCGTGGTGGGCGGGCGTTCTGATTCCGTGGGGGCGTCGGTCCCGGCCTCGGTCCCGGCGTCGGCCCCGGCGGGGGCGCCGGTACGGGCCGCGGCGGGGGCGGCCGCGACCGGGACGCCGGGGAGTCCGGCACCCCGGAGGCTGGCGCCGGGGATCCTGCGGTGTAGCCCTCCGGCCGGTCCGCTCGGGACCGGTGGGCGAACTTCGGGCACCGGAAGGGCCGTTGACGACACCTCGGGCACCTCGGGCACCGCGGCCGCCGTCGGCACCTCGGGCGGACCGGGCGAATCAAGCGGCACCTCGGGCGGACCGGGGACATCAAGCGGCACCTCGGGCGGACCGGGGACATCAAGCGGCGCGTCAGCCGGACGCGGCGCGTCCAGCAGCCCGGCGGCGGCGAGCCGTCGGACGTCGGCCGTCACGCCGAAGCCGGAGCGGCCGAGCAGCCGGGCCAGGTCCGCCGGGGTCCTGCGGCCGTCGGCGTGGTCCAGCAGCTCGCGGCGCCGGCGGCCGGACGGGCGGTGGGACGGCCGGCGGACGTGCTCGACCGGTCGGACGGGCGCGGTGTCGAGCTGCCCCCACGGCCAGATCCCGTCGAGCAGCTGCCGACGGCGTGCGACCTCGCGGCGGATCCGGGCCGGGTCGACGTCCGCGACCGGTCCGAGCCAGTGCCGGGCGTCGGCCTCGAACCGCCAGACCCCGCCGCCCGGGTCGGCGAGGACGAAGAACGAGGCGTCGAACAGCGTTCCCAGGTGGCCGAGTTCGAGCTCTCCCCGGGTGAGCAGCCGCCGTTCGACGAGCGCCTCGCCGACCCTCGACCGAGGTCCGTGGATCCGGAGCAGCTCCGCCCAGTCCTCGGGGGTGATCCGGCCGCAGCCGATGAGCAGGTCGGCCAGGCCGGGGGCCCGGGAGGACTGGGCGGCGGCCACCCGCCCGTCGACCAGGTGGAGGCTGCCGAGCGGTCCGTGCAGGGCGCCGGTGGCGCGACGGTCGGCGAGCAGGGTGAGCGCCTCGCCCGGGGTCCTCGGGGTGGCGGCCCCCGCCCAGGGCGGCGGCGCGGTGCCGGTCGCGGCGGTCACGCGCTCACCCCAGCATCAGTTCGTCGGTGAGCGCCTGGAGACGGAAGCGGGCGGCGGCGAGGTTGCCCTCCGCGCGGTCCAGCCAGAGGTGCAGAACGAGCCTGTTGTCGAAGACGGTGTCGATGAAGCGGATCAGGTGGTAGCTGCGGCCGGCGGTGACGATGATGTCCTCCAGCGGGGCCCGCCGGTCCTCCGCCACGGTGAAGGTCTGGCTCTCAACGGCCGCCCGCACCAGGTCGGTTGCTTCGGCGGCGGAGGTTTCGTGCTCTCCGGTCGGGCTGTCCCCGAGGCTGCCGAGGGCGAGCCCGCTGCTCCAGTCGACCAGGCTCGCGGCGCGGGCCCCGGGGATCGCCATCGCTCCGGAGAGGCATTCGTCGATACCGGGCACACCGGCTCCTTCGCGGGGTCTGGGCGGCCGGACGCAGCGCGGCGCCGACCGGTTCACCACCTGCAGTGGCTGGTTCGACACGGAAGGCTACTGCCTGATTCCACCGGACGAACATTCCGATGGCATATTCACACCGGCGGCGGCCAGTTCAGGCCAAGAATTGACGAGTCATCAGACCGGGAGCGAAGGTGACGCCACTGGTGGGCCAGGGCGGTTGGAGCACCGTTCACCGGCCGCCTGGCACGGGACCTTGGCCGATACCGGGTTGTGCCGGAGGGTTTCGCCATCGAAAGTGCGATAAGAGGACGAGCCCATGGAGCGCGAACACGCCGAAGGGGCCAGTTCCGTTGGACGGAACGAGCCCCTTCGATGGGAGCGCCAGGCCCGGGTCGCACGGACTCTCCCTACTGAAAGTAGGGCGTGCTCTGGTAGCACCGCTGACGCCTGTTCGAGATTCGTTTCCCGGAAGGTCACTTCCTCTCGACGGGAGGAACACTAGCAGGCCATCAC
>NZ_JBHVET010000378.1:0-7908 GCF_042802135.1 Kitasatospora sp. NPDC057512 | reverse complement strand
GGGTCGGGTCAGGCCGTCGGAGGGTGCGGCGGCTGCGGCGGGACGGGCGGTGCGGCGGGCGGGGCCGGAGCGGCGGGTGCGGTCGGCGGGACGGACGGCGCCGGGGGGACCGGGGGCGCGGGCGGGGCCGGGGGCAGCGGGGCGGCGGGGGAGCCGATCACCGGGAGGTCCGGCAGGGTCGGCTCGTAGTCCTCGTCCTCCTCCGGGGCCGGCCGGGCGGCCGCTCGCGGAGCGATCACCGGCAGGTCCAGCGCGGTGGGGGTCTCCTCGGCCTCCTCGACGGCGGCGGCCGGCGGGTCGATCGGCAGCACGGCGACGGTGATGTTGTCGTGGCCGCCGGCCGCGACCGCGAACTTCACCAGGGTCTGCGCCGTGGCGAGCGGCTCGGTGCGGGCGTCCGGGCGCACGTAGTACGCCAGGTCGGTGGCCGCCTCGGCGTAGTTCCACAGCCCGTCGGTGCAGATCAGCACCACCCCGGGGACGTGCGGGGTGAAGTCGAGGGTGTGCGGCAGGACCTCCTCGGCGTCGGCGCCGAGCCAGCCGGTGATCGCGTGCGCGCGGGGGTCGGCGTAGGCCTCGGCCTCGCTCATCAGCCCGGCCTCGACCATCCGGGCCGCCCAGGAGTCGTCCTGGGTGAGCCGGAACGGCTCGGCGGCGGCGCGGTCGTCCGGGATCCAGTACGCCCGGGTGTCGCCGACCCACCCGATGGTGACCCGGCCGCCCGCGGCTATCGCGCTGACGAAGGTGCAGGCGGGCGCGTTGAGGTCGGGCCGGGTGGGGCCGGCGCCGTCGGTGGCGAGGCGGGCGACCGCGTCGGCGGCGTCGGCGATGGCCTGGCGCATCGCCGCGCCCGGGGCCCGGCCGGCCTCCAGGGCGGTCAGCAGCGACTCGGAGGCGGCGTCCACGGCGGTCTCCGAGGCCTCGTCCGGGCGGTCGGAGGAGGAGACGCCGTCGCACACCACGGCGACCACGACCGGCTCGCCGCCGGGCAGCGAGGTCGCGGCGACGGTGAAGGAGTCCTCGTTGCGGTGGTGGCGCACGCCGCGATCGCTGACCCCGGCGACGCCCCCGAGCGCCTTCTCCATGTGGTCGCGCGGGCGCGGCTGGGCACTGCCGCAGCCCTCGCAGTAGCCGTCCGGGGCGACCTGCGGCTGCCCGCAGTGCACGCAGACCTGCCCGCGCGGCGACGGTACGGCCTCGCCGCGGGCGGCGGCCCAGCTCGTGGGCATCGAGCCGGGGGCCGCCCGGCCGTCCCGGCCGGTCCCGCAGGAGCCGCAGTAGGCGTCCTCCTGGTCCATCGGCTCCGAACAGCTCGGGCACTCGGTCTGCTGCGGCATCTGCTACACCCACGTCCTGGGACGGGCACGGTTGGCCCGTTCCACCATCTCGATCCTGGTCTCCGCCCGGTCGGCCAACCGGGCGAGTACCCGGTAGGACTGTTCCAGGGCGAAGCGCAGTTCCCGCTCCTGTGCGGGACGTCCCAGTACCACCAGGTCGGTGGCCGGTCGGCCGGCGGCCGTCTCGGCGCCGACCCAGCCGAGGGCCGTGTCGAGCACCTCGACGGCGAGCTCCTCGCGGCGGCGGGCGTCCAGCCGCAGCGCGGTCAGCTGCGCGGAGCTCGCGCCGAGGTCGGCGGCCAGGTCGTCGGTGGCCCGGCGCTCGCGCAGCCGGGCCCGGACGGCGGCGATCCGGGCGGCGGTGTAGTGGCTGGAGGTGGCCGGGACGGTCTCCAGGACGCGGACCGCGGCGGCCCGGTCCTCCTCGGCCAGCCGGACCCGGGCCAGCCCGAAGGCGGCGCTCAGGTAGGCGTGGTCGGTGGCCCACACCAGCCGGTAGAACTCGGCCGCGTCGCCGCCGTCGCCGAGCAGCTCGGCGCAGATGGCGAGGGCCAGCTTGGGGGCGGCCTCGCCGGGGAAGGCGTCGTAGACCGCGTCGAAGGCCTCCGCAGCGGCCCGCAGGGCTGTGGAGGAGCCGTCGACGAGGGCCGTCAGCCCGCGGTACCAGACCACCCGCCAGTCGTCCGGCTGGTCCCGCTCCAGCTCGGCGAGGCTGTCCACGGCGTCCCCGTGGCGGCCGAGTTCGAGCAGGGCGCGCAGCTCGCGCAGCCGGCTCTCGACCGAGACGGCGGGCGCGGCGGCCAGCGCGGCGAGCGTCTCCTCGGGGTCGGGGGTGACCAGGACGGCCAGGAAGCCCGCGTTCGGGTCGCCGGGGTCGACCCGGGGGACGGGCAGCGCGAGGGCGGCGGCGGCCGGGTCCAGGGGGGCCACCCGGAGCTGCCCGGCCTGTTCGGTGGGCAGTACCAACTCGGTGTCCACGACGCGCAGTTCGGGGCCGAAGAGGGTGGAGGGCGCGGGCCGGGGCCGGTCGTCCTGGAGGGCCAGGACCTCCCGCAGCACGCCGGTGAGCTGGTCGGCCATCTCCTCGGCGGAGGCGAAGCGGCGGGCCGGGTCCGGGTCGGTGGCGCGGACCAGGAAGCGGTAGTACGACTCGTACCTGGCGAAGACCTCGACCTGTTCGGGGCCGGGCAGCGAGTCGCGGTAGGTGCCGCTGTAGCCCTGGAAGTCGAAGGTGAGCACCGCGAGGGTGCGGGCCACGGTGTACAGGTCGGAGGCGACGGAGGGGCCGTCGGTGGCGATCTCCGGGGCCTGGTAGCCGATGGTGCCGTAGATCGGCCCGTCGCCGTCGAACCGGCGGACCGCGCCCATGTCTATGATCTTGAGCGCGTCGCCGCTCTGGATCACGTTGTCGATCTTGAAGTCGCAGTACACCAGGCCCCTGCCGTGCAGGTAGCCCAGGGCCGGCAGTGCCTCCAGCGCGTACGCGATCCCCTGCTCGACCGGCAGCGGTTCGCGTCGGCCGTCCGCGGTGCGGCGCTCGTTGGCGATGTCCTTGAGCGACTTCCCGCCGACGTACTCCATCACGATGTAGCCGTCGGTGGAGCCGGTGCGCAGGTCCGGGTGCTCGGCGAAGTTGATGATCCGGACGATGTTCGGGTGGTCCACCTCGGCCAGGAAGCGCCGCTCGGCGACGGCCGCCGTGAGCGCGTCCTCGTCCCCGGTGTCCAGCAGGCCCTTGAGCACCACCCACTTGTCGTTGACCCGCCGGTCCACCGCCAGGTAGATCCAGCCGAGCCCGCCGTGCGCCAGGCAGCCCACCACCTCGTACTGCCCGCCGACCAGGTCGCCGCGGCGCAGCTTGGGCGTGAACGAGTACGGCGTGCCGCACTTGGTGCAGAAGCCGTCCGGGCGGCCGGGGCGGCCGTTCTTCTCCCGGCCCACCGGGGTCTCGCACTTGGAGCAGAACCGCTTGCGCTCGGGCACCTCGGGGTTGGCGAGCACCGCCTGGGACGGGTCGGCCGCCTCGACGGTCGGCACCGTGACCAGGCCGGCGCCCAGCCGGTTGCGGGTGCCGGCGGTGGTGCCGCCCCGGGTGGAGCGGACCGAGAGGGAGCGGCTGCTGCCGGTGCGGGTCGAGCGGTGCGAGCGGGAGCGGCCGGACATCGAGCGGGCCGAGCCGGTGCGGGCCGACAGCGAGCGGGCCGACCCGTCGTGGCCGGAGCCGTTCCGGTGGGAGCCGGGGGAGACCCGGGCGGAGGGGAGGTGGGGCTGGGTGGCGCCGGTGTCGCCGCCGGCCGGGGTCAGGCCGCACTCGTCGCAGTAGCCGTCCGGGTCGATGCTGCCGGAGCAGTCGCGCGGGCAGGGCGCGCCGGGGCCGGCGGACGCCGCTGCCCCCGCCGCTCCGGCAGCCCCCGCCGCCGCAGCCCCCGTCGCCGGTGCTCCGGTCGTCGCGGTGGTCCCGCCCGCCGGGGCGAGCCCGCACTCGTCGCAGTAGCCGTCGGCGTCGATCCTGCCGCTGCCGGAGCACTCCGGCCGTTCGCACGTCCCGCCCATCACCCTCAGCCCCCCTGGATCCGTCCGTCGGCCGGCTCCTGGCCGGCCGCCTCCTGTGCCTGTTCGGCCTCGGTCTGGGCCGGGCGCAGCGACTGCTGGAACCGGGCCACCGCGGCGGCCGCCGCCCGCAGGTCGCAGGGCGCGCTCCACAGCAGCCAGCGCGCCTTCTCGTACCGCTCGATCACTTCCGGGTCCTCGGAGACCCGCAGCCGGGCCGCCATCGCCTTGTAGGCGTCCAGCCGGCCGCGCAGCTCGGCCCGGACGGCCAGCGGCTGGGTCACCTCGGTGAGCGACTGCCGGGCCCGGCCCAGCTCCTTGGCGGCGGCGTCCTCCAGCGTGTCCAGCAGCGGCGCCAGCCGGCCCCACTGCCCGGCCTGGCGCAGGTCCAGCGCCGCGACGATCCGCTCGCGCAGCGCCGAGGCCGGTCCGGGCACCGCCGGGACGTCGCTGGACGCTATCTTCGCCAGCACCTCGCCGCGCGCCCGGCGGGCCTCGGCCAGGGTGGCGTCGGCCCGCTGGAGGAGGTCGCCGACGCCCTGGAGGCGCTCCTCGGCCTCGTCGCGCAGCCGCAGCAGGTCCTCCAGCTCCAGCCGGACGCCGTCCAGCGCCCGCCCGGCCCGGTCGAACCGCTCGGTGTCGACCACCCCGGCCGGGCCGGCGAAGGCCGAGCCCTCCGGGACGGTGCCGCGCTGGGCGGGCACCCGGGCCGGGCGCCACAGCGCCAGCGGGTCCCCGTGCACCTCGGCGCGCAGCCCGGTGAGGTCCTGCTCGATCCCGGCCAGGTCGTCGCCCAGCGGGTGGCTCCCGGTGCGCACGCCGAGCGAGGCGGCGAGGGTGCGCACCCGCTGGAGCTCGGCCAGCAGCAGGTCGATCCGGGCGGGCAGCGCCGACCAGACCGCGTCCGCGGCGCTGACCACCTCCAGCACGGTGGCGTACCAGGAGTTCATCCGGGCCATCAGCGCGTCCAGGCTGATCCGCTCGACCAGCCTGGCCGGCGCGCCGAGCACCTGCGGGCCGTCCGGCACCACCCCGCCGGGGACGGTCACCGCGTCGCCGGTCAGCAGTTCGCTCAGCTCGGCCAGTTCGGGCGCGCCGGGCTTGGCCTTGCGGGCCCGGACGGCGCGCGCCGAGGCCAGCGCCTCGGAGTAGCGGTCGAACAGCGCCCAGAGCAGCGGCAGGCCCTTGCCGGCGACGGACCAGCGCTCCAGGGTGCGCCCGGACAGCTCGGCGCCGTCCAGCAGCCGCAGGCCCGAGTGGTCCTGGAGGGCGAGCAGCGCCGACTCGACCGCGTCCCGCTCCGCGCCGAGGCGGGCGAGCGCGCGGTCGACCTCCTCCCGGTTCAGTACCGGGCCAGCCGATGCCGCCACCGCGGTGTCCTTCCTTCCTCGCGTGCGATCCCGACGTGCCTGACGTTCCTGACGTGCTGGACGTACTTGACGTTCCTGACGTGCTGGACGTACCGGACGTGCGGTCCCACGACAACCCCCGTGTCCACCACCGGTCTCCCCGTGGTGATCGTCCCGAACCCTAGCCGGTGGCCGTTCGGGCGGAGCGGGCGCGGGGCGTCCAGGCACCGTCAACGCCCCGCTGACGGCCCGCGCGCTACCTCTCCCGCGCCGTCCCCCGCGTCGCCCCCGGACCGGCCCCGGGCAGTCCCCGGGGCGGCCCCGCGTCCGCCCCCGACGCCGCCTCAGCGGGTGCCCGGCCAGTAGCGGTCGGCCTCGTTGAGCATGTACGGCTTGAGCCAGTGCTCGTACGAACGGGCCCAGTCGCCGCGCGCGTAGTAGTCGGCCAGGACCTGGTTGACGCGGGCGGTCAGGTCGGTGCTGTCCTTCAGCATGGCGACGCCGACCACCTCCGGCTGGGCCTCGCCGTCCACGATCCGCACGGTCTGGTCCTGCGCGGCCTGACCGGCCGCCAGGCCGTTGTCGGTCATGGTCGCGTCGACCTTGCCGAGCTGCATCAGGACCAGGCAGTCCAGCTGGTTCGCCACCGTGACGACCTGGCGGGCGGTCTTCTTCTCCGTGACCACGGTCAGCGCGGTGGAGCCGTCGGCGGCACAGACCCTCCGGTCCTTGACCGCGTCGTCGATGTTCTTCGCCGACGACGCCGTCGGCACCAGGACGCGCTGGGAGATGTTGAAGTACGGCTTGGAGAAGGCGACGTCCTCCATCCGCTTGCAGTTGATCGTCATGGTGCGGACGATCAGGTCGACCCGGTTCTTCTTGATGGCGTCGATCCGGTCGGCCGTGGCCACCGGCTTGAGCACCACCTTCTCCGGGTCGCCCATGACGGCCGCGCCGATCGCCCGGGCGAGGTCGATGTCGAAGCCCTCGATCTGGCCGGTGTTCGGGTTGCGGGCGCCCCAGCGGTAGCTGTTCTGGTCCACGCCGATCACCAGGCTGCGCCTGGCCTTGATGGCCTTCACGGCCGGGCCGTCGTCGGTGCTCGGCGGCACGCTCTTCGTGACGTCGCAGCCGTCGGCCTGCTCCTGCCGGTCCTGCTGGACGGCCAGCGGTGCGGCGGTCACGGCCGCCGGCGCGGCGCCGACCGGGCCGCCCCCGGCGAGCACGGCCGCGCCGGCCGCCAGCAGGGCCACCGCGGCGGCGGGCCGGATCCTCCTCCCGGAACCGCCGGAACCGCCGGAACCACTGGAACCGCCGGAACCTCTGAAGCTCCTGAAACCCCTGGTGCGCATCGGTCGCTCTCCCCCTTGCCCGTTACCGGTACTCGGCCAGTCGCCGGCCCAGGCCGCGCAGCGCGGCGGCCGCGGCCACCAGGCCGAGCAGCGCGGCGGCGACGGCGGCGGTGCGCAGGTCCCCGCCGGTGCCCTCGGCGGCCTGCTTGAAGCGGTCCTGCTCGATGTCGGCGGCCTGGGCGAGCGCCTTGTCGGTGGCGTTGAAGGAGGCGTCGGCGGTGGCCGCGTCGCGCCTGGCCGTCACGGTGGCCTCCAGCGCGCCCTGGTAGTCGGCCTCGAACACCTCCCGGTTCCGGGCGGTGTCGTGCCGCTGCCGCCACTCGTCGAACTGCTTGGCGGCCTCCCGGATGCCCGGCTGGGCGGCCGAGGGGGCCAGCCGGAGGGCCTCCGGCAGCGAGCCGGCGGACCGGTCCGGCGGGACGTCCTTGGCCCCGGCCAGGTCCTCGACGGCCTTCGTCCACTGGTCGGCGTACCTGGTGGTCGAGCCGCGGGCGACGAAGTGGAGGTTCTCCGCCAGCCGGGCGGTCAGCACGTCCGCCCGGGCGGTGTTGAGCGCCTTCAGCGGGGCCGCGCCCTCGTGGACGCTCCGCTTGAGCGCCGCACTGGTGGTCAGGCCGGTGACGGTCAGCCACAGCCCGCCGGCCAGGACGGCGGCGGTGGCGCCCAGCAGCCCGATGTTGAACACCCGGTTGGTGCGGCGGAACAGCGTGAGCTGCACCCAGGCCAGCGCGGCCAGGGTGACCAGCGCCAGGCCGTACGCCCCCCACGGCACCGCCTTGGCCTCGGCGTAGTCGTCGGCCAGCTCCTGGTTCTCGGCCGCGGCCAGTTCGGCGGCGGCCGGCAGCAGTACGGTCTGCATCTGCTCGGAGGCGTACCGCAGGTAGGCGCCGCCGAGCGGGATGCCCTGCCGGTTGTCGGCCCGCGCGGTCTCCACCAGGCCGGCGTAGGCCGGGAGTTGCTGGTTCAGCCGGGCGAGCGAGCCCTGGGCGGGCGAGGTCGCGGTGGTCCGGGCGGCGGCCTGGGCGATCAGCTTGGCGGCGGTGGCGACGTCCTGCTCGTAGCGGGTGCGGACCTCGTCGGGCTCGGCGCCGGCCAGCAGGAAGCCGCTCGCCGCGGTGGTGGCGGCGTCGGCCAGGCTCCGGTGGATCTCGGCGGCGTCCCGGCTGAGCGGCTGGCTGTACGAGACCACCCGGTCGGCGGCCTGCGCCCTGGTCTCCAGCTGCCAGGCGGTGAGCCCGCCGAAGGCGACGGTGAGCACCGCGAGCACCACGCCGGCCAGCCGCAGCCGGCCGGGGGGCGTGCGGGTGGCCTGTGCCAGCT
>NZ_JBHVET010000377.1:0-7912 GCF_042802135.1 Kitasatospora sp. NPDC057512 | reverse complement strand
GGCTTCCCGTTTGGCTCGAACTGCTGTTCAGGTAGGCTCCGGGCCAGGCGTTTTGAACTGATTCAAGCACTGGGGGGCCGGTGTACCGTCACCGTTTCATGATCTCCACCGCCGTCGTCGCGGCAGTCGTGGGCTTCGTGCCCGCCGTGGCGCAGGCGGCGAGCCCGTCCGCCACTCCGAGCGGGGCTGCGACCGCCACCGCTCCGGCCGCCGGGGCCGGGGCCGGGGCCGCCGCGGAGACGGCCGTACAGGCCGCCGCGGAGCAGGACCTCGCGGCCAAGGGGGTCGGGGCCGCGCAGCAGAAGGCCGCGGCCGCCGCACCGGCCGCGGCGCCGTCGGCCGCGCCGAAGTTCACCGTGGGAGTGGGCTCCTACAGCACCGACTCGCTCAGCGTGGGGGTCGCCACCGGCGTCACCACCGACCTGCCCAACGGTGACATCAGCTACCAGCTTGACTGGGGCGACGGCAGCCCGGTCGAGACGGACGCGGCCAACGCCAGTGCGTACGGGCACTTCAAGCACACGTTCAGGAAGGCCGGCACCCACACGATCACGGTCACGGCGACCGACCAGACCAACAAGCTGACCGCCACCACCACCGCGGAGGTGGTGCTGAACGGCTCCGAGTTCACCCCGTACGCGCCGACCCGGCTGCTGGACACCCGGGACGGCACCGGGGCGCCGTACGTCGGGGCCGTCGGCCCGAACACCGCGACCAGGGTGAAGGTGGCCGGCAACGGTGGCATTCCGGCCGGGGTGACGGCGGTGGCGCTGAACATCACCGCGACCAACGCCGTGGCGGACGGGCACGTGATCGCCTACGCCTCCGGCGCGAAGCCGCCGACCACCTCGAACGTGAACTTCGCGGCGGGAAGGACGGTGCCGACGCTGGCGATCGTGCCGGTCGGCGCGGACGGGTACGTCGAGCTGGCCAACCGTAGCGGCGGCACGGTGGACCTGATCGCCGACGTGACGGGCTACTTCGCCAAGGCGCCGGCCAACGGGTACACCTCGGTGAAGCCGGCGCGGATCGCCGACACCCGCGAGGGCCGAGGGACGGTGCAGGGACAGGTCGCCGGCCAGGGCACCTTCGACCTTCAGGTCGCGGGCCAGGGCGGGCTGCCGGCCCAGGGGGTGGCGGCCGTGGCGCTCAACGTGACGGTGACGAATCCGCAGGGATCCGGCCACCTGACGGTCTCCCCGAGCGGCGGGCAGCCGTCGGCCACATCGAACCTGAACTTCGAGCCGGGGCAGACGGTGGCCAACGCGGTGATCGTGCCGGTCGGCCCGGACGGGAAGGTCACCGTCCGCAACGGCTCCTGGTCCGGGGCCGACGTGATCGTGGACGTCACCGGCTACTACAGCGCCGACGGCAAGGCCGCCTACCGGCCGGTGGATCCCTGGCGCGTGTGGGACAGCCGGACGCTGTCCCTGGCGCTCAAGGGCCAGGACTACTACCGGCAGTACGCCGGGGCGATCGTCGGGCGGTCGGCCGAAGCCCTCGTCCTGAACGCGACGGTGACCAACACCCAGGGCAGCGGGCACCTCTCGGTCGCACCGGACCCGAACACGGCCGACAGCTACGGGACCACCGGCCGGGAGGTCCGGCCGACGCCGCCGGACTCCTCCGTCCTGAACTGGGAGAAGGGCGCCACCGTGTCGAACCTGGTCCAGGCGGACGTCAGCGGCGCCGACGCCGTCGACTTCTGGAACCGGGGCTGGGAATCGACCGACCTGATCATCGACGTGTTCGGTGTGTACGACAAGATCTGACGCCCGAACGGCACCGCGCACCGGCCGTCCGTCCCTCCGGGGGCGGGCGGCCGTCGGCGTTCCCCGAGCCGTCGGTGTTCCCGGGGGCGTCGGCGTTCCCCGGGCGGACGGTGTCAGGGGCCGCGTACCTCTCCGGGAGGAGGCGGGGGCGGGCGGCCGTCCGCCCACGGATTGATCATGAAGCAGACCTCGTGCCGATGGCCCGCGGCCGCTCCGCTCCTAGGCTCGTCGAGACCCCTGCCGGAGCACCGTACCGGCCAGGGCGGACGAGCCGGGGAACCATGACGACGTACCGATACACCGTGGCCGAACTGCGCGGCCAGCTGCGCCAACTGCTCCTGAGCGGCGCCGCGATCGCGCTCGGCGTGGCCTTCCTGATCGCCTCCGTCAGCGGCAGCGGGGCACTGGTGGACTCCTTCAGCCAGACCGCGGCCGCCGAGGTCGGGCCCGGTGACATCCAGGTGACCGGGAAGGCCGCCGCCGGCGGGCTGGACGCGGCCGCGGTGGAGCGGGTGCGGCGGACCGCCGGGGTGGCCGCGGTGGCGCCGCGGCTGACCGGCAAGGGCGGCGTGCTCGCGGCCGACGGGCGGCCGCTCGACCGCACCGCCGCGGTCAGCGCCGTCGCCGAGGACCCGGCGCTGCGCTGGCAGTTGCTCAAGGACGGCCGCTGGCCCGCCGGACCCGGCGAGGTGCTGCTCGACACCGGGACCGCGCACCGGCTGGACGCCGCCGTGGGCGCCGAGGTGCACCTGGCCCGGGCCGACGGCACCACCGCCACCGCCCGGCTGGTGGGCACGCTGGACGAGCGGGGCGCCCCGAGCCTCGCCGGAGTCCCGATCATCGGCGTCCCGGCGAACGCGGTCGACGGCTACGCGGCCGGCGCCGTCACCGAGTGGCTCGACGTCAGGGTCGCCCCGGGCGCCTCCCGGACCGGGACCGTCGAAGCCCTGCGCGCCGCCCTCGGCGCCGATGTCCGAATGCACACCCGCGAGGCCTCGGTCGACGAGGCGACCCGGCAGAGCAGCACCCTGTACGGCGTGGTGCTGATCGCCGCGCTCTCCTTCGTCCTGATCGCCCTCGCGGTGGCGCGGATGGTGGTCGGCAACACCTTCACCGTGGTGCTCGCCCAGCGGACCCGCCAGCTCGCCCTGCTGCGCTGCGTGGGCGCCGACCGGCAGCAGCTGCGCCGGCTGATCCGCCGCCAGGGGCTGCTGCTCGGGGTGGGCGCCTCGGCGGCGGGCGTGCTGCTGGGCGTCGCCCTCGGCGCGGTCGGCACCGCCGTGGTCGGCGGGCTCGACCTCGGACCGGTGCGCCTGTCGCTGCTGCCCTCCCCGCTGACCTGCCTGCTGGCCGGGCTGTTCGGCGTGCTGCTGACCCTGCTGGCCGTCCGCGGCCCGGCGAAGGCCGCCGCGGCCGTGCCGCCGATCGCCGCGCTCGGCGGCACCCCCGCGCCGGCCGGCGGGGCGGCCCGGGTGCGGGCCGCGGTGTGGACCTCCGGGCTGCTGATCGCGGGCACCGCGCTGCTGGTGGCCGGGGCGGTGACCCCGCCGCCGCTGTCGCTGCTCGCCGTCACCGTCGGCGCCATCGCCAACTTCTTCGGGGTGCTGCGGCTCTCCCACCGGGTGCTGCCCGCGGTCGTCGCCGTGCTCGGCCGGCCCGCCCGGAGGCTCGGCGGTACGGCCGGGCGGCTCGCCACCCAGCAGCTGCGGCTCAACCCGGGCCGCACCGGGGCCACCGGCTCGGCGCTGCTGCTCGGCGTCACCGTGATGGTCGGCGCGGTCACCGCGCTGGACATCACCTCGCAGTCGCTGGTGCCCGTGGTGTCCGCGCGCCAGCCGGGGGTCTACTCGGCCGCCGCCACGGGCGGCGGCGCCCTGCCCGCCGGGGCACTCGGCGCGCTCGGCGCCGAGCACGGACTGACCGTGACCCCGGTCCGGTCCGCCACCGTCGACCTCGACGGCCGGCCCACCGTGGTCGCCGCCGTCGACGCCACCCGGCTCAACTCCTCGACGGACGACGTGGACCGGGCCCGCGCGCTCCCCGAGGGCGGCGCGCTGAGCGGGCTCGGCGACACCGGGGTGCGCCGGGTCGGCGGCGTCGAGCTGCGGATCCAACCCGGCCGCAGCAGCCTGCCGTTCACCCTGCAGAGCGGCGCCACCCTGCTGGTGACGCCCGCCACCCTGGACCGCCTCGCCCCCGGCGCGTCCGTCACCACGGCCTGGATCAGCCCGGCCGCCGGCGAGGACCGACCGACCGCCCGCCGCGCCCTGGACCGCGCGCTCGCCGACCACCCGCAGGTGACCGTCGCCGACACGGCCGCCCAGGCGGACACCCTGCGCTCCCTGCTGGACCGGCTGAAGACCATCAGCATGGCCCTGCTGTCCTTCTCCGTCGCCATCGCCGGCCTCGGCGTCGCGGCCACCCTGATGCTCAGCATCAGCGAACGCTCCCGTGAGATCGGCATGCTGCGCGCGATCGGGATGTCCCGCGAGCAGCTGCGCCGGATGCTCACCCTGGAGGCGCTGCTGCTCTCCCTGGCCGGCGCCCTGGTCGGGACGGGCCTGGGGGCCGCCTACGGCTGGGCGGCCGCCCGCTCGATCACCTCGACGGTGGGGACGGTCGGCACCCCGCCGGTCCTGCCGGTGCTGGCCGCCCTGGGCCTGACCGTCCTGGTCGGCCTGGCCGCCGCGGTGCTCCCGGCCCGCCGGGTCGGGCGGATGAGCGCGGTGGCGGCGATGCGGGCCTCCTGACCGGGACGCCAGCCGGTGCGGGCGGGCCCGGGGTTCGCAGCCCGTCGGGTGTTCAGGCCCGTCGGGTGTTCAGGCCAGGGTGAAACGGGCCCGGGGCGCGGGCGGCCGGCCGGTGGCGAGGGCGAGGTCGGCGAGGAGGGTCTCGGTCTCGCGGGTGGTGCGCAGGACGTCCGGGTCGAGGTCGACGACGACGAGTTCGCGGCGGTCCTCGCCCGCCTCGGCGATCAGCCGGCCGTCCGGGCCCCAGACCGCGCTGCCGCCGCAGGTGTGCCAGCCACCGGTGCGGCCGACGTGGTTGGCGAGCACCGTGTAGAGGGTGTTGTCGAGCGCGCGGGCCGGGAACCAGGTGCGGGACTCGTGGTGGCCGTGGCCCGTGCTGAACAGCGCGCCGACCAGGTAGGCGTGGCAGCCGTCGAGCGCGGCGGCCCGGGCGTGCTCGGGGAAGCCGGAGTCGTAGCAGATGCCGAGGCCGAGCCGCCAGCCGTCCAGTTCCACGGAGCAGCCGGCCGTTCCGGGGAGGTAGTGCTCGCGCTCGCTCTTGAACAGGTGCTGCTTGTCGTAGCGGGTGACGAAGCCGCCGTCCGGCCCGAGGACGAGGGCGGAGACGCGCAGGTCGTCGCCGTCCCGTACGGCGGCGCCGACGATCGCGACGGTGCCGGTCTCGCGGCAGGCCTCGGCGATCGGCGCGAGCCGCGGATCGCCGGGCTGGACCGCGTGGGTGACGGGGTCGGCACTGATCAACTCGGGCTCGTAGCCGGAGAGGAACTTCTCCGCGAACAGCACCAGCCGGGCGCCGGCCCGGGCGGCCTCGCGGATCAGTCCGGCGGCCTGGGCGGCGTTGGCCGGTACGTCACCGGCCACGGCCTGGGCCTGGACGGTGGCGATCCGCAGCGGGCGCTCGGGGTAACCGGCCGGTGCGGTGGGGGCGTTGGGAGCGGTGCGGGCAGCGGTGTCGGACATGGCGGCCAACCTAGCGCTACGGCCCCGCAGCGGTCGGCGGGGTGACGGAGCCTCAGCGGACGGCCTCGTCCGGCCGGTCGGCCGGGTCGCCCGGGTCGCCCAGGAACACCTCCGGGTCGCTCAGGAACCCCTCCCGCGCGCCGTGCGGTCCGTCCTCGTCCAGCGGGGCGGCGGTGCCCGAGGGCTGGTCGACCGACACGAGGACCCTCTGCACCCGGGGCCTGGTACGCCAGTTGACCCGCCGTACGTCCTGGGCCAGCGCGCCGGGGCGCCACACCTGGATCACGGCGGTCACGGTGCCCAGCACGATCCCGGCGGCCAGCCAGCCGGCCAGCACGTCGCTGGGCCAGTGCACGCCGAGCGCGACCCGGGTCCAGCCGATGGTCAGCACCGTCGCCGCGGCCACCAGGCAGGCGGCGGTCCGGCCGCGCCGGCGGACCCGGTACCAGAGCAGGCCGACCAGGACGGCACAGGTGATCGCCGAGGCCATGGCGTGCCCGGAGGGGAAGGCCGGCCCGCCGGCGTGCGAGACCGGATCGGCGAAGGAGGGGCGGGCGCGGTCGAAGGCGAGCTTCAGCGCCCACAGGACGCCCCAGCCGACGATGGCCTGGGCGGCCACCCAGCCGGCCAGCACCCGGGCGCCGATCAACCAGAGCCACCCGGCGGCGATTCCGAGGAGTGTACGCATCGTGACGGTGCCGCCGATGTCCGAGAGGGTCTGCACCGAGGCGGTCCAGATCCGGTGCTCCCGGGCGTAGGTGTGCAGTTCGCCGATCCACTCCTGGTCGAAGCGGGCGAGCGGGCGCCATTGGCCGGTGACCAGGGCCGCCAGCAGGCCGAACAGCGCGGCACAGCCCAGCGCGAGCGCGGCGTCCCGAAGGAGACTGCGGTTACGCGCAGTGAGGATGGTCGTGCTGTTGGTCAGGTGCATGGCTGACACCTTCCCAGTGTCCCGTGCCGAGCAAGGGCCGGAGTGATAGCGATTCGGCATCGTTTGTGCGGAGGACCTGCGTGCGTCGGGGTGTGGGCTCGGACGGACGGCGGGGTGCGCGGGGAACGTCGGCGGCCGTTCGCGGGTTCAACGGGTGGGCGGTGGTCGCGTGAGGGTCGAGTGAAGAAAACACTCCCGGAGCGGTCACCCGGTGACACGGGAGGTGCCCGACTGGTCACCCAGTGTCCAGAATCGGGGTGAAAACCGGCAGGATACTGCATCACTGGGAAGAATCTGAGTGACTTGGGAATGTTGTCCGGAATCTGTTCGTTGGATCGTTACGTGTGAGGCCCCGAGGGCCCCGCATTTCTTGCCCTCACGAGGCAGGCAGGCAGACCTCGGCAACACCAGCAAAGGGAGCAAGCATGGCCACCCGTGCCGTCGTTCGCGACAGGGCCGACCGGAGTCGCGCGGCCCGCCCGACCAACTTCGAGGCCGACCGCGACCTGGTCGGCATGTACCTCGACGAGATCGCCAGGACACCCCTGCTCGATGCCGCCGAGGAGGTCGAGCTCTCGCTGCGGATCGAGGCCGGCGTGTACGCCCAGCACATGCTGGACGAGGGCGAACTCCCCGACGGCGTCACGCGCGAGGAGCTGGAGGCGATAGCCGCCGACGCCGAGCGCGCCAAGGACGTCTTCATCCGCTCCAACCTCCGGCTCGTGGTCGCCGTCGCCCGTCGCTACCCGCGCAGCGGCCTGCCGCTGCTGGATCTCATCCAGGAGGGCAACGCGGGCCTGGTGCGCGCCGTCGAGAAGTTCGACTACGCCAAGGGCTTCAAGTTCTCCACGTACGCGACGTGGTGGATCCGGCAGGCGATCACCCGGTCCATCGCCGACCAGTCCCGCACCATCCGGCTGCCCGTGCACCTGGTGGAGGAGCTGGGGCGGATCCGGCGGGTGCAGCGGGAGAAGTCGAAGGAGCTGGGCCGCGAGGCGGAGCCGGCCGAGATCGCGGCCGAGCTGGACACCACCGA
Organism: Kitasatospora sp. NPDC057512; assembly: GCF_042802135.1. NCBI lineage: Bacteria > Bacillati > Actinomycetota > Actinomycetes > Kitasatosporales > Streptomycetaceae > Kitasatospora > Kitasatospora sp. NPDC057512. The sequence continues at coordinate 463 of NZ_JBHVET010000377.1, read as the reverse complement.
GGCCCGGATCAAGGACGTGCTGGACTGGGCGCGGGACCCGGTCAGCCTCAACATGTCGGTCGACGACGAGGGCGAGACCCAGTTCGGCGACCTCGTCGAGGACACCGGGGCCACGTCCCCCGAGGACGCCGTGATGGTCATGCTCCGTCGCGAGGAACTGGACGATCTGATCGGGCGGTTGGACGACCGCACCGCCTCGATCATCCGCTCCCGTTACGGGATGGAGGACGGCCGCGAGCGCACCCTCACCGAGGTGGGCAAGCAGCACGGCCTCACCCGCGAGCGGATCCGCCAGATCGAGAAGCACGCGCTGGCCGAGCTGAAGAAGATCGCGGACCACGCGGGCTTCGAAGCCGCCTGAGAAAGCCGGCTGAGAAAGCCGGCTGAGACGGCCGCCGGGGAAGCCTCCCGGCAGGCTGCCCGGATCCGCCCTCATCGGGCCCTGGTGCGGAGTGCCCCGCAC
>NZ_JBHVET010000376.1:0-7933 GCF_042802135.1 Kitasatospora sp. NPDC057512 | reverse complement strand
TCAGAGCGCCTTCGGCTGCTGCTGGGTAATGCAGTGGATACCGCCGCCGTTGGCGAAGATCTCGCGGGCGTCGACGAGTTCGACGGTGCGGCCCGGGTAGGCCTCGGCGAGGATCGCGGCGGCCTCCTGGTCGCGCGGGTCGTCGAAGGCGCACAGCACGACGGCGCCGTTGGCCACGTAGTGGTTGATGTAGGAGTAGTCGACCGGCTCGCCGTCCTCGTCCAGCAGGACGGTGGGGGCGGGCAGTTCGACGACCTCCAGCGGCCGGCCCTGGGCGTCGGTCGAGGCGCGCAGCACGGCGACCAGTTCGCGGCAGACCTCGTGGTCCGGGTGCGAGGGGTCGGGCTGGACGTGGGCGACCACGACGCCGGGACGCACGAAGGAGGCGACGATGTCGATGTGCCCGCGGGTGCCGAACTCGTCGTAGTCGCGGGTGAGTCCGCGCGGCAGCCAGATCGCCTTGGTGGTGCCGAGGAAGGCGTGCAGCTCGGCCTCGACCTCCTCCTTGGTCCAGTGCGCGTTGCGGCCCTCGCCGAGCTGGACGGTCTCGGTGACGAGCACCGTGCCCTCGCCGTCGACGTGGATTCCGCCGCCCTCGTTGATCAGCCGGGAGGCGAACCGCCGGACGTCCGTCAGCTCGCTGATGTGCTCGGCGATGTGCTGGTCCTTGTCCCAGCGGGCCCAGGACTGGGCGCCCCAGCCGTTGAAGATCCAGTCGGCGGCGGCCAGCGAGCCCTTGCCGTCGATCAGGAAGGAGGGGCCGATGTCGCGCATCCACGCGTCGTTCAGCGGGCGCTCGACGATCTCGACCTTCTCGGAGACGTACGTGCGCGCCTGCTCGGTCTCGCCGGTGTTGACGATCAGCGTCACCGGCTCGTACCGGACGATGGTGTCGGCGACGGCGGCCCAGGCCTGGCGGGCGGCGTGCAGCTGCTCGGGGCCGTCGAAGGTGGGGTTGGCGGTGGGGAAGGCCATCCAGGTGCGGTCGTGCGGGTGCCACTCGGCGGGCATCCGGTAGCCGAGGGAGGCGGGCGTGGCGGTGGTCATCGCGAAGTCCTAAGCGGTCAGAGGAAGTAGAGGCGGCTGAGCGAGACGCTGTCCGCGGGTTCGGAGCGCAGCGGCGAGCCGTCCAGGGAGACCAGCCCGGTCTCGGTGACCTCGACGTGGCCGACGCGGGCGTTGCGCACCATGTCGCGCGGTCCGATGCCGCGGGTGTTCCGCACGCCGACCCGGCGGCGGCGGGTCGGCAGCCCGTCGGCGGCCCGGTCGAGGTAGGCGCCGTCGGCGGCGGCCTGGGCGACGAAGGCCACCGAGATGTCGGCGGCGGTCGCGCCGTGGGCGCCGAACTGCGGTCCCAGGACGAGCGGTTCGCAGCGGTCGGTGGAGGCGTTGGGGTCGCCGACCACGCCGTACGCGGGGAAGCCGGCCTTGAGGACCAGCTGAGGCTTGGCGCCGAAGTGGTCGGGGCGCCACAGCACGATGTCGGCGAGCTTGCCGATCTCGATCGAGCCGACCTCGTGGGAGAGGCCGTGGGCGATGGCCGGGTTGATGGTGAGCTTGGCGATGTAGCGCAGCACGCGCTCGTTGTCGTCGCCGCTCTCCGTCGTCCCGTACGAGCCGGCGCCGTCGAGCGGGCCGAGTTCGGCCTTCATCTTCCCGGCCATGGCGAAGGTGCGGCGCACGGTCTCGCCGGCCCGGCCCATGCCCTGGGCGTCGGAGGAGGTGATGCCGATGACTCCGAGGTCGTGCAGCACGTCCTCGGCGCCCATGGTGCCGGCCCGGATGCGGTCGCGGGCCATCGCGGCGTCGCCGGGCAGGTCGGGCTTGAGGTCGTGGGCGGAGACGATCATGTCGTAGTGCTCGCCGAGCGCGTCCCGCCCGAACGGCAGCGTCGGGTTGGTGGAGGAGCCGATGACGTTCGGCACGCCCGCCATCTTCAGCACGTTGGGGACGTGCCCGCCGCCGCAGCCCTCGATGTGGAAGGCGTGGATGGTCCGGCCTTCGAGGACCTTCAGGGTGTCCTCGACGGAGAGGCACTCGTTCAACCCGTCGGTGTGCAGGGCGACCTGGACGTCGTACTCCTCGGCGACCCGCAGCGCGGTGTCCAGCGCGCGGGTGTGCGCGCCCATGTCCTCGTGCACCTTGAAGCCGGACGCGCCGCCCTCGGCCAGCGCCTCGATCAGCGGGGCCTCGTCGGAGGACGAACCGCGGCCCAGGAAGCCGATGTTGACGGGCCAGGCGTCGAAGGAGTTGAAGGCGTGCCGCAGCGCCCAGGGGGAGTTGACGCCGACGCCCCAGACCGGGCCGAACTCCTGGCCGATGATGGTGGTGACACCGGAGGCCAGCGAGGCCTCCATGATCCGCGGCGAGAGCAGGTGGACGTGGGTGTCGATGGCGCCGGCGGTGGCGATCAGGCCCTCGCCGGAGACGATCGTGGTGCCGGTGCCGACGACCACGTCGACGCCGTCGAGGGTGTCCGGGTTGCCGGCCCGCCCGATCGAGGCGATCCGGCCGCCGATCAGGCCGATCGAGGTCTTGCGGACGCCCTGGACCGCGTCGATCACCAGGACGTTGCTGATCACCACGTCGCAGGTGTCGCGGACGGCGGCGGGCTTGAGGTGCAGGCCGTCCCGGGCGGTCTTGCCGAAGCCGGCCAGGAACTCGTCGCCGGGCGCCTGGGAGTCGGACTCGACCCGGACGATCAGTCCGCTGTCGCCGAGCCGGACCCGGTCCCCGGCGCGCGGGCCGTGCACGGAGATGTAGTCGTGCGGGGTGATCGCGCTCACGAGGGCACCTCCGAGTCGTCGAAGCTGGTCAGGTAGCCGGTCGCGCGGGCCTTCGCCAGGGCGGCCTCCTTCGCGCCGGGCGCGTCCAGCGGCCCGTCCACGAGCCCCGCGAAGCCGATCGCGACCCGCTCTCCGCCGATCGGCACCAGGCCGACCTCGACGGTGGCGCCCGGGTCGAAGCGCACCGAGGAGCCGGCCGGCACGGCCAGGTGGGTGCCGTAGGCGGCGGCCCGGTCGAAGGCCAGCCGGGGGTTGGCCTCGAAGAAGTGGAAGTGCGAGGTGACCGAGATCGGCACCCCGGAGGTGTTGTGCACGGGCAGCAGCAGCGCCTCCTCGACCGGGTCGTAGCCGGCGCCGTCGCCGATCAGCGCACCGCCGGGGGCGTCGTCGCCGAGCGAGCCGGCGCCCTTGAACGGGTCGTTGACGACGGCGAGGCGGGTGCCGTCCTCGAAGACGGCCTCGACCTGGACGACGGTGACCACGTCCGGCACGCCGGGCAGCACCTCGTCGGCGGTCAGCACGGAGCGGCCGGCCTCGATGGCCTCGGCCAGGCGGCGGCCGTCGCGGGCGGCCTCGCAGACGGTGTCCGCGATCAGGGCGGTGGCCTCGGGGATGTTGAGGCGCACGCCCCGGGCGCGGCGGGCGCGGGCCAGTTCGGCTGCTGTGAAGATCAGCAGCCGGTCCCGCTCGGTGGGGGTCAGTCGCACGGTTCCTCGCTCGCGGTCGCCGGGGAGGGGGTCGGCTCGGGGCCTCGGGGGCTGTCGGGGGTCGATGTTAGAACGGCGTTCAAACATCTCGGGGCCATTGAACCCGCAGCGGGCCGCCCTGTCCAGCGTTGCCGCTCCGCGGGCGTTCGGCCTGCCGGGCGGGGGACGGGGGTGAGGGGGTGGGGGTGAGCGGACGGGGGTGAGGGGGTGGGGGCGGGCGGACGGGAGGCCGGGAGGGCTGGATGACCCCGTGGGCCGGTGCCCGGATCCCCGGCGCGCGGCGGGAGCGGAGCGGGGGGCGCGCGGTCGGGCGCACGGTCCGTACGGGCGCCGGGTGTGCGCGGGATCGGGTGGCGGCTTCCTCGAAAACAGCCTCTGCGCTTCGCAAACCTGTCCGGCGCGGGCAGTTGGATCACGCGAACCATCCCGTGCCCCTTTCACCCCACGTGATCGGACGCACACTGTTGCAAACGCCGCCAACTGGGCATGAGGATGAGTGGTCAGAACGAGGGGGCCACCCGGCCGGCGGGGGATCCGGAGGCAGGGGGCCCGGATTTCAGGGCGGGGGCATGTGTTGATGGACGGTCAGTCGCGATTCCCGCGGCAGCGGACGAGTTCCGGCGACGCCTACCGGTCCGGGCCGGTCCAGGCGCCGGTCGCCGGCACCGGGACGACCCTGCCGGGTGCGCCGGCACCGGGGTGTGCCGTGCACCGGAGACTGCACCTCACGCTCGATCCGGCGGATCTCGTCGGAGTGGGCGCGGTCCGGCGGCGGCTGCGCTCGGCGCTGAGCCACTGGGGGGTGCCGGAGCTGTCCGACACCGCCGAGCTGCTCTCCTCCGAGCTGGTCACCAACGCGCTGCTGCACACGGGCAAGGGCGCGGTGTTCGACGCGGAGCTCGGCTCGGACCACCGGCTGCGCATCGAGGTGCAGGACGGCACCAGCAGACTGCCCGGGCGGCGGCGCGATCCGGAGGGCGAGTACGCGACCTCGGGGCGCGGCCTGCTGCTGGTGGAGGCGCTCGCCGACTCCTGGGGCGTGCAGCTGCGCGGCGACGGCAAGGTCACCTGGTTCGAGCTCGCCATGCCCTGAGCCCCACTTCCGGGCGGCATGCTCCGGGCCGTGCGTTCCGGGCCGGCGGCAGGACGTACGATTGTTCGCCGTCGATTGATTCGCCGTCGATTGATTCGCCGTCGAAGGATGCCCGGAACAGAAGGCGGAACGGAAGATTTCCGGCCCGTTGGCATTGCCGCTCGGCCGAACATTGGCCAGGATGGTGGGAATGTGTGTCCACGTGCGGGAAGCAGCGGGGAGACCGAACCTCGACTGGCGACCGTCCGTCGCACCGTCCTATCCAGCACGACCCATCACAACGCCACGCGGCCCGTCCGGACGGTCGGCGCGGTCCGCCACGGCAGCGGCAGGAGCAGCATGCCCACTGAGCCCGAGTCGCCGGGGCCGGCGCTTCCTCCCGGCGCGGCGCCCGTCGTCGAGCCGCGAACGGTGGAGCCGCGAGCCGTAGAGCCGAGGACCGTGGAGCCGAGGACCGTGGAGCCGCGCACCGCTCGGCCGAGAGCCGTCGAGCCGCGCGTCGCCGAGCAGCCGGGCGCCCCCGAGCCGCGCACCTCCGGGCAGCCCGCCGCCGGGCCCACCACCACCGGGACGGGCCGGGCCCGGCCGCCCGCGCAGCCCTCGCGCCGCGGCTCCGCGGTGCGCCCGTCCCCGAGCCTCGCCGCCGCCCGGCTGGCGCCCGTGCTGTCGGGCGGACTGCCGCCGTCCTCCGCGGACACCATGCCGGACTGGCTGGAGCCCGCGATGGCGGCCAACGGCATCGGCTCCTTCGACTGGGACATCCGCCGCGACGTCCTGGAGGGCGACCAGCGGGCCTGTGCGATCGTCGGACTGGACGCCCTGGGGCAGAGCCGCTTCGACCGAACGGCCGCCTCCTTCCTGGCCATGCTGCACCCCGAGGACGCGCCCGTGGTGCGCCGCCGGGTCGAGCGCGCGGTGGCCGAGCTGGGCCAGTGCGGCGCCTACTACCGGACGGTCGGGGCGAACGGCGGCATGCGCGCGGTGCGCTTCCGCGGCCGGGTGCTCGCCGACGCCTTCGGCCGGGCCTCCCGGATGGTCGGCTTCGTCTGGGACGCCACCGTCGAGCTGCACAAGCGGGACCACGCCGACCGGATGGCCCTGCTGCGCGAGGAGCGGTCCCGGTTCATCAAGGAGGCGGCGCGCGCCCTCTCCGAAGCCGTCACCGTGCGTGACGTGGCCCGGGTGTTCACCGAGCTGCCGCTGCCCGGACTGCCGCCGGACGGCCTGGTGCTGGCCTCCTTCGAGGCCGGACGGGCGCAGATCCTCGGCGCCTCCGGCTACCGCTCCGACTCGCTGGCGGTCTGGGACCGCACCGTGCTGCCGCCCGGCCACCCGGCCGCCGAGGCGCTGCGCCACCGCGCGCCGGTCTTCGTCTCGACCCGCGAGGACTTCCGCGACGGCTACCCCGAGGTGTGGGAGGCGACCAGCCGCACCGGCCGGGGCTCCTGGGCGTACCTGCCGCTGGTGGCCAGCGGCCGGGCGATCGGCGTCTGCGTGGTCAGCTTCGACGACGAGCGCGAGCTGGACGCGGACGAGCGCACCCTGCTGACCACGCTGGGCGGGCTGGTCGCCCAGTCGCTCGCCCGGGCCCGGCTGCACGACGCGGAGCACGAGCTCGCGGCCGGCCTCCAGCGGGTGATGCTGCCGCGCACCGTCCCGTCCGTCCCGGGCGTGACCACCGCCGTGCGCTACCTCGCGGCCGGCTCCGGCCTCCAGATCGGCGGCGACTGGTACGACGTGGTGCCGCTGCCCGGCGGACACGTCGGCCTGGTGATCGGCGACGTCCAGGGCCACGACGTGCACGCCGCCGGGATCATGGGCCAGCTGCGGATCGCGCTGCGCGCCTACGCGGCCGAGGGCCACCCGCCCGCCGCCGTGATGGCCCGCGCCTCCCGCTTCCTCGCCGACCTGGACACCGACCACTTCGCGACCTGCACCTACGCCGAGGTCAACGTGGACTACGGCGTGGTCTACGCCGTCCGGGCCGGTCACCTCGACCCGCTGGTGCGCCGCGCGGACGGCACCGCCGCCGTGGTGCCGGTGGCCGGCGGGCTGCCGCTGGGCATCGACCCGGACCAGGAGTACCGGGTCACCCGGTTCAGCCTGGACCCGGGCGAGACCGTGCTGCTCTGCACCGACGGCCTGGTCGAGGCGCGCGGCATGGACCTGGACGAGGGCATCGCCCGGCTCGGCCGGGCGCTCGCCCGCCCGCTGCCGGACGCCGGGCAGGCCGCCCGCGACCCGCTGGAGGAGCTGGCCGAGCGGATCGCCTCCCAGGCCGCCGACTCCAGCGAGCGCGAGGACGACATAGCGCTGCTGCTCCTGCGCTGGGACGGCCCGGCCGGCGGTCTGGCCGCCCAGCAGCTGCGCCGCCGGATCGGCCAGGCCGACCTGGCGCGGGTCGCCGAGGTCCGGGCCGAGCTGCGCGACGCGCTGCGCCGCTGGGGGGTGGCCGAGTTCATCGACACCGCCGAGCTGCTCTCCTCCGAACTGGTCACCAACGCCATCCGGCACACCGACCGGGACGCCATGTTCACCGCCCGGCTCTACCGGGAGCCGGAGGCGGACGGCGGCCGGACCCGGCTGCGGGTCGAGGTGGAGGACGAGTCGGACCTCTGGCCGACCCGCCGGACGCCGGGGGAGCAGGCCTCCTCCGGGCGCGGTCTGATGCTGGTCGAGGCACTCGCGGACTCCTGGGGCGTGGAGCCGCGCGGCTCCGGCAAGCGGATGTGGTTCGAGCTCAGCGGGGCGTCGGCGGCCTGAGCCCCGGCCCGGCCCCCGGTCTCCGCACCCCGGGGGCGGCGGGGTGCCGACGGGTGACCGGTCAGCCGAACTGCTGCTCCAGGTCCTTCAGTTTGCGTTCCATCTCGTCCAGCCGGGGCAGCGTGACGGTGTCCTCCTCCAGGGTGAGGTCGATGGTGCGCCGCTCCGGCCTGGCCGGCAGGCCCGGCTGGACGGCCGTGCCCTCGGCCGGTTCCACCTCGCGCGGACCGGCGGGGCGCTCCACCTCGGGACGCTCGGCCCCGACGCGTTCCGCCGATACCCGTTCCGCCGACACCCGTTCCGCCGACACCCGTTCCGTCGAGACGCGTTCCGCCGAGAGGCGTTCCACCCCGGGCCGTTCCGCCGCGGCGGCCGTCGCGGGCTCCGCGCCGGACCCCGGCCGCCGCGCCGTGCCGCCACCGCGCCGCCAGGCGCTGTGGGAGCGGTTGATCGCCCGGATCTCGGCCCGTTCCCGGCGCCCGGCCAGCTTGCGGCGCTGCTTCTCGTCGGCGCGCTCCCGCTTGTCGTCGCGCACCTCCTCGACCGCCTCGTCCAGGCTGCGGACGTTCTCCAGCAGCATCAGC
>NZ_JBHVET010000375.1:0-7946 GCF_042802135.1 Kitasatospora sp. NPDC057512 | reverse complement strand
GCTTCCGGGTGTATGTGCTGGACGCGCGGCTGCGCCTGATGCCGCCGGGCGTCGCGGGGGAGCTGTACGTTGCGGGGCCGGGCCTGGCCCGGGGTTACCTGGACCGGCCGGGGCTGACGGCAGGCCGGTTCGTGGCCTGCCCGTTCGAGCCGGGCGAGAGGATGTACCGCACCGGTGACCTGGTGCGTCGGCGTGCGGACGGCGAGCTGGAGTACGTCGGTCGGGCCGACGACCAGGTGAAGGTGCGCGGGTTCCGGATCGAACTCGGCGAGGTCGAGGCGGTCCTGGCCGGGCACCCCGCCGTCGCTCAGTCCGCGGTCCTGGCCCAGGACGAGCGCCTCGTCGGCTATGTCGTCCCGAGGCCCGGCGCTTCCGCCGGCCCGGCGGCCTTGGCGTCGTACCTGCGCGAGCGCCTGCCGGACTACCTGGTCCCGTCGGCGTTCGTGGTGCTGGACGTGCTGCCGCTGACGCCGAACGGGAAGCTGGACCGGGCGGCGCTGCCCGCGCCCGAGTCCGTGACCACGGCGGCGGGCCGGGCGCCGCGCACCCCGCAGGAGCAGATCCTCTGCGAGCTGTTCGCCGAGGTGCTGGGCCGCCCGCAGGTCGGGGTCGACGAGGACTTCTTCGACCTCGGCGGGCACTCCCTGCTCGCCACCCGGCTGGCCGCCAGGGTGCGCTCGGTGCTCGGCGTGGAGCTGGGGCTGCGCACGCTGTTCCAGACGTCCACGGTGGCGGGCCTGGCCGGGGCGCTGGCCGAGGCAGGCAGTGCACGCCCGACGCTGGCCGTACGGGAGCGGCCGCAGGCCGTACCGCTGTCCTTCGCCCAGCGCCGGCTCTGGTTCCTGCACCGGATGGACGGCGCGGCCGCGACCTACCACATCCCGCTGGCGCTCCAGCTGACCGGGACGCTCGACCGGGCGGCGCTGGACGAGGCGCTGGCCGACGTGGCGGCCCGGCACGAGAGCCTGCGGACGGTCTTCCCGGAGGTGGACGGCGTCCCGTGCCAGCAGGTCCTGGACCCGGCCGAGGCCCGGCCCCGGGCCGGGCTGACCGAGGTCACGCAGGACGAACTGCACCGCCGGCTCGCCGAGTTCGCCCGGCGGCCCTTCGACCTGGCGGCGGAGCCGCCGCTGCGGGCCGAGCTGTTCGCGGTCGCGCCGGACGAGCACGTGCTGCTGTTGGTCATGCACCACATCGCCGGTGACGGCTGGTCCACCGGCCCGCTGGCCCGCGACCTCGCCGAGGCGTACGCCGCCCGGAGCGGCGGTCGCGCGCCCGGCTGGTCGGACCTGCCGGTGCAGTACGCCGACTACACCCTCTGGCAGCGCGACCTGCTCGGCGACGCAGCCGACCCGCAGAGCCGCTTCACCGAGCAGCTCGACTACTGGAAGCGCCAGCTGTCCGACCTCCCGGAGCTGCTCCAGCTGCCCGCCGACCGGCCGAGGCCGGCCGTCGCCGGCTGGCACGGGGACCACGTCGGCCTGGAGCTGGGCCCCGAACTGCACGCCGCGCTGACCGAGTTGGCGCGGACCACCGGCACCAGCCTCTTCATGGTGCTGCAGGCGGCGCTGGCGGCGCTGTACACGCGGCTCGGCGCGGGCACGGACATCCCGATCGGTTCGCCGATCGCGGGCCGGACCGACGAGGCGCTGGACGAGCTGGTCGGGTTCTTCGTCAACACCCTGGTGCTGCGCACCGACACCAGCGGTGATCCGAGCTTCACCGAACTGCTCGGGCGGGTGCGGGAGGCGGCGCTGTCGGCGTACGCGCACCAGGACGTGCCGTTCGAGCACCTGGTGGAGGTGCTGAACCCGTCCCGGTCGCTGTCGCACCACCCGCTGTTCCAGACCATCCTGGCCGTGCAGAACGCCCCGATGGGCCGGTTCTCGCTGCCCGGCCTGGAGGTGGCCACCTACGCGGTGGCCACCGGGACCGCCAAGTTCGACCTCGGGGTGAGCCTCGTCGAGCGGTTCGGCCCGGACGGGAGCCCGGCCGGGATCGTCGGCGCGGCGGAGTACGCCACCGACCTGTTCGACCGCTCGACGGTCGAGGCCCTGGTGCGGCGCTGGACGCTCCTGCTGGAGGCGGTCACCGCAGACCCGGACCGGTCGATCGGCGCGATCGACCTCCTCGACGGCGACGAGCGGCACCGGCTGCTGGAGCGGGGCAACGCGACCGCCCGCGAGGTGGCCGCGGTTCCGGTGCCGGAGGCGTTCGCGGCGCAGGTGGCGGCGACGCCGGACGCGGTCGCCCTGGTCTGTGGCGGTCTGGAACTGACGTATCGTCAACTGAACGCCCGGGCCAACAGTTTCGCGCACGCGCTGATCGCGCGGGGGGTGGGTCCGGAGCAGCTGGTGGCGGTGGCGCTGCCGCGCTCGGTGGAAGCGGTGGTGGCCGTCCTCGGCGTGCTGAAGGCCGGCGCCGCGTACCTGCCGGTGGATCCGGCGTACCCGCGGGCGCGGATCGACTTCATGCTGGCGGACGCCCGCCCGGCGCTGCTGGTCGACGACCCCGCCATGGTGGCCGAGGGCGACGGGCCGGAGACCGACCCGGAGGTCGCACTTGACGTCCGGAACCCGGCGTACGTGATCTATACCTCGGGTTCGACCGGCCGTCCCAAGGGTGTCGTGGTGAGCCATGCCGGGGTGGCGAGCCTGGTCGCCGCCCAGATCGAGCGGTTCGCGATCGAACCCGACAGTCGGGTGCTCCAGTTCGCCTCGCCGAGCTTCGACGCCTCGGTGTCGGAGATCTACACCGCGCTGCTGCGCGGGGCTGCCCTGGTGCTGCCCCCGGCGGCGGACCCGGTCGCCGCGCTGGCCGACCCGGGCCTCGCGGTCACCCACGCGACCGTGCCGCCGTCCGTCCTGGCCGCCCTGCCGGAGGGCGCGCTCACCGTGTCGACCCTGGTCGTGGCGGGAGAGGCCTGCCCGCCGGAGCTGGTGGCGCGGTGGGCGCCGGGCCGGCGGATGATCAACGCGTACGGCCCGACCGAGACCACGGTCTGCGCGACCATGAGCGACCCGCTGTCCCCGGGAGCGGGCGTGCCGCCGATCGGCCGGCCGATCGCCAACGCCCGGGTGTACGTGCTGGACGACCGGCTGCGGCCGGTGCCGCCCGGCGTACCCGGCGAGCTCTACGTCGCGGGCGCGGGTCTGGCGCGCGGCTACCTGAACCGGCCGGGCCTGACGGCCGGGCGGTTCGTCGCGAACCCGTTCGGCCCCTCCGGGAGCCGCATGTACCGCACCGGCGACCTGGTCCGCTGGCTCGGTGACGAGCAGCTGGAGTACGTCGGCCGCGCCGACGAGCAGGTGAAGGTGCGCGGCTTCCGGGTCGAGCCCGGCGAGGTCGAGACGGCGCTGGCCGAGCACCCCGCCGTCGCCCGGGCCGCCGTCCTCGCCCAGGACGACCGCCTCGTCGGCTACGTCGTCCCCCGCCAAGAGGAGGCCCGCGACAGCGCCCTGGAAGCGGACCATGTGGGCGAGTGGCAGGACATCTACGACGCCCTGCCGATCGTTCCCGAGGACGCCGGCTTCGGCCAGAACTTCGTCGGCTGGAACAGCAGTTACGACGCCAGCCCGATCCCCGTCGAGCAGATGCGGGAATGGCGGGACGCGACCGTCTCCCGGATCCTGGCCCTGCGCCCCCGCCGGGTGCTGGAGGTCGGCGTCGGCACCGGTCTGCTGCTCTCGCAGGTCGCACCGCACTGCGAGACGTACGTCGCGACCGACTTCTCCGCCACCGCGATCGAAGCGCTCACCGCCCAGGTGGCCGGGCAGGAGGAACTGGCCGGCCGGGTCGTCCTGCACACCCGCCCGGCGCACGACACCGACGGGCTCCCGGCCGGGGAGTTCGACACCATCGTGATCAACTCGGTGGTGCAGTACTTCCCGTCCGCCGACTACCTCGCCGACGTGATCGGGAAGCTGATGGGGCTCCTGGCCCCCGGCGGCGCGCTCTTCGTCGGCGACGTCCGCAACCTGCGACTGCTGCGCCCGCTGGCCACCGCCGTCCAGCTCCACCGGGCCGCCGAGGCCGCCGACCTCACGGCCGTGCGCCGCACGGTGGAGCAGGCCCTGCGGGTGGAGAAGGAACTCCTGGTCGACCCGGACTTCTTCACCACCCTGCGGGAGCAGGGCGCCGGCATCGGCACGACGGCCGTCGAGGTCAAGCGCGGCCGCCACCACAACGAGCTGACCCGCTACCGCTACGACGTGACGCTGCACAAGCCGTCGGTCACCCCGACGGCTCCGGAGCGGTCCGTCGAGCTGGCGTGGGGGCGGCAGGTCGCCGGGCCGGCCGAACTGCGCGAGCTGCTCGCCCGGCCGTCCCTCGGAGTGCTGCGGATCACCGGGGTGCCGAACCGCCGGGTGGCGCGGGAGGCCGCGCTGGCCCGGGCGGTGCAGGACGGCGACGGCTCGCTCGCCGAGCTGCTGGAACGCTTGCGCGCCCCAGAGGACGCCGACCTGCCCGACCCGGAGGACTTTCACGCCCTCGGCTCCGAGTTCGGCCGCCCGGTGGCCGTCACCTGGTCGGCCACCGCGGCGGACGCCGTGGACGTGGTCTTCACCGACCCCCGGGCGCTCCACGGCTCCCCGGTCGAGGCCTACCGACCGGCCGGGACCAGCGGCAGGCCGCTGTCCTCGCTGACCAACCGCCCGACCGGAAACCGGGGCACCAGCGCCCTCCTGGGCGAACTCCGCGACTGGCTGCGGGACCGGCTGCCCGACTACCTGGTCCCCTCGGCGTTCGTGGCACTGGAGGCACTGCCCCTGACGGCCAACGGCAAGCTCGACCGCCGCGCCCTGCCCGCACCGGACCTCGGTCCGGTCACGGTCGGCCGGGCGCCGCGCACCCCGCAGGAGCAGCTGCTCGCCGAGCTGTTCGCCGAGGTGCTGGGCCTGGCACAGGTCGGCGTCGACGACGGCTTCTTCGACCTCGGCGGGCACTCCCTGCTGGCGACCCGCCTGGCCTCCCGGGTCCGGGCGACCCTCGGCGCGGAGCTGGAGGTCCGGACGCTCTTCGAGACCCCCACCGTGGCCGCCCTGGCCGCCCGCCTGGACGGCTCCGGAGCGGCGCGGCCCGCGCTGACCGCCCAGGCCCGCCCCGACCAGGTGCCGCTCTCCTTCGCCCAGCGCCGCCTGTGGTTCCTGCACCGGATGGACGGGCCGAGCGCCACCTACAACATGCCGCTCGCGCTCAGCCTCACCGGCGAACTGGACCGCCCGGCCCTGCACGCCGCGCTCGCGGACGTGGTGGCCCGGCACGAGAGCCTGCGGACGGTCTTCCGCGAGACGGACGGCGTGCCGTACCAGGTCGTGCTGAGCCCCGAGCAGGCGCGCCCCGCACTGCCCGTGGTGGAGATCGACGAGAGCGCACTGGCCGGGCGCCTGGCGGAGACGGCCGGGTGCGGCTTCGACCTGGCCGCCGAGCCGCCGGTCCGGGCGGAGCTGTACGCCCTCGCCCCCGACCGGCACGCCCTGCTGGTCGTGGTGCACCACATCGCCGCCGACGGCTGGTCGATGGGCCCGCTCTCCGGTGACCTCGCCGCGGCCTACGCGGCCCGTTGCCGGGGCGAGGCCCCGCGGTGGTCCCCGCTGCCGGTCCAGTACGCCGACTACAGCGCCTGGCAGCGCGAGCTGCTCGGTGACGCCGCCGACCCGGACAGCCTGTTCGCCCGGCAACTGGCCTACTGGAAGGAGGAGTTGGCCGGCGTCCCGCAGCAGCTGCAGCTGCCCGCCGACCGGCCGCGGCCGCCGGTGGCCTCCCAGCGGGGCGACGCGGTCGCCGTGCGACTGGACGCCGACCTGCACCAGGCCCTGCGGGACCTGGCCGCCGCGCGCGGCGCCAGCATGTTCATGGTGCTCCAGGCCGGACTCGCGGCCCTGCTCACCCGGCTCGGCGCCGGTACGGACATCCCGGTCGGCAGCCCGATCGCCGGCCGGACCGACCAGGCGCTGGACGAGCTGGTCGGGTTCTTCGTCAACACCCTGGTGCTGCGCACCGACACCGGCGGCGACCCGTCGTTCGCCGAACTGCTCGGCCGGGTCCGGCGGAAGGCGCTCGGCGCGTACGACCACCAGGACGTGCCGTTCGAGTACCTGGTCGAGGTGGTCAACCCCGCGCGGTCGCTGGCCCACCACCCGCTGTTCCAGGTCATGCTGGCCCTGCAGAACGCGCCGGTCGGCGAGTTCGCGCTGCCGGGGCTGGAGACCGGCCACCTGGCGGCGCCGACCGGCACCTCCCGGGTCGACCTGACCGTCAGCCTGGCCGAGGGGTTCGGCCCGGACGGCACCCCCGACGGCCTGGTCGGCGCGGTGGAGTACGCCACCGACCTGTTCGACGCGCCCACCGTGGAGCTGCTGTTCGAGCGCCTGGCCCGACTGCTGCGCGCGGCGGTCGCCGACCCGGACCGGCCGATCAGCCGGATCGACATCATGCCCGCCGAGGAACGCCGCCGACTGCTCGCCGGGTCCACCGGTGCCGCGGCCGAGCTGCCGGAGGCCTCGGTGTCGGAGCTGTTCGCCCGCCAGGTGCGGGCCACCCCGGAGGCGGTCGCGGTCGTGGCGGGCGGCACCGAGCTGACCTACGCGCAGCTCGACCTGCGGGCCGGCCGCCTGGCGCGGGCGCTGATCCGCCAGGGCGTACGGCCGGAGACGCCGGTCGCGGTCATGCTGGACCGCTCGGCGGAGCTGGTCGTGGCGATCCTGGCGATCATCAGGGCCGGCGGCGCCTACGTGCCGCTGGACCCGCGCTTCCCCTCCTCCCGGGTCGACCTGATCCTGGGGGAGAGCGGGGCCGCCCTGATGCTCACCCGGGAGGTGCTCACCGCACTGGAGCGGTCTGCGGACGCCGACCGGTCCGACGTCGAAGTCCCCTGTGTGCCCGAGCAGTTGGCGTACATCATGTACACCTCCGGCTCGACCGGCCGGCCGAAGGGCGTGGCCGTCACCCACCGCGACGTGGTGGGCCTCGCGCTCACTCCCGAGTGGCGGGGCGGCGGACACGAGCGGGTGCTGATGCACTCCCCGACCGCCTTCGACCTCTCCACCTACGAGCTGTGGGTGCCGCTGCTCAACGGCGGCCGGGTCGTCGTCGCGCCGCCGGAGCAGCTCGACCTCGACCTGCTCCAGCACACGATCGCCTCGCACGGGGTGACCGGACTGTGGCTCACGGCCGGACTGTTCCGCCTGGTCGCCGAGGAGCGCCCGGGCCTGCTCGCCGGGGTGCGCGAGGTGTGGACCGGCGGCGACGTGGTCTCCCCGGCCGCCGTCGCCCGGGTGCGGGAGGCCTGCCCCGGCATCGAGGTGGTCAACGGCTACGGGCCCACCGAGGCCACCACCCTGGCCACCCGGCACGCGGTGGACGACCTCCCCGAACACGCCGCGACCGTGCCGATCGGCCGGCCGATGGCGAACATGCGCGCCTACGTGCTCGACGAGAGGCTGCGCCCGGTGCCGACCGGCATGGTCGGCGAGCTGTACCTCGCCGGGACGGGCGTGGCCCGCGGCTACCTCGGGCGGGCCGGCCTGACGGCGGAGCGCTTCACCGCCGACCCGTACGGGCCCGCCGGCAGCCGGATGTACCGCACCGGCGACCTCGCCTCGTGGCGGACCGAGGGCACGCTGGACTTCGCCGGACGCGCCGACCACCAGGTCAAGCTGCGCGGCCTGCGGATCGAGCCCGGCGAGATCGAGGCCGTCCTGGCGGGCTGCCCGGGCGTCGCCCAGGCGGCCGTCGTCGCCCGGGAGGACCGGCCGGGGGACAAGCGGCTGGTCGCGTACCTGGTGCCCGCCCCCGAGGGGGCGCCCGAGGCGGCCGAGCTCTCCGGCCGGCTCCGCCGCGACCTGCCCGACTACATGGTGCCGGCGGCGTTCGTCACCGTGGACGCGCTGCCGCTGACCGCCAACGGCAAGCTCGACCGGGCCGCCCTGCCCGCCCCCGAGTAC
>NZ_JBHVET010000374.1:0-7952 GCF_042802135.1 Kitasatospora sp. NPDC057512 | reverse complement strand
GCCGGGCGCTGGGCGCCCGGCGGCGGACGTAGGCGAGCTCGCGCGCCGCGAGTTCCACCCGGGCCGCCACGTCGGCGGAGACCGGAGCGGAGCGGTTCAGCACCCGGGAGGCGGTCGCGGTGGAGACGCGGGCGCGTCGGGCGACCTCGGCCAGCGTCGGGGCCGGGTCGTCGCGGTGCATGGGCTGGGGCATGGGGCCGTCCTGGCTCGATCCTCGACGCGGGAACCGCACCGAAACCCGGTGCCCGCTCCGGCCCACCACCTCCGCCAGCTTGATCGGACGGACGACGATCGTCAAGGGATCCGACAGCGTCACCCGAGGGGGTCGGGCAGGGCGCTTCGGCGGATCACCTCCGCGTACCACCGGGCACTGTCCTTGGCGGTCCGGTCCTGCGTGGCGAAGTCCACGTAGTAGAGGCCGAAGCGTTTGCCGTAGCCGTACGCCCACTCGAAGTTGTCCATCAGCGACCAGAGGAAGTAGCCCCGCACGTCCGCGCCGGCGTCGATCGCCCGCCGGACGGCGTCGAGGTGCCCGTGCAGGTAGTCGATGCGCTGCGGGTCGTGGACGGCGCCCTGCGGCGTCGGCAGGTCGTCGAAGGCGGCGCCGTTCTCGGTGACCATCAGCGGCAGTCCGGGGTGCTCGCGGTGGAGGCGCAGCAGCAGGTCGGACAGGCCGGTGGGGTCGATCGGCCATCCCATCGCGGTGCGCCGGCCGGGTGCGCGGTGGAAGAGCACGTCGGCGCAGCCCGCGAAGGGGGTCTGGGCGCCGTCGCCGTGGCCCGCCTCGCTCGCCGCCGCGGAGTCCGGGGCCTGTCCGTCCGGCAGGGCCGATGCCACGGTCGGGGTGTAGTAGTTGACGCCCAGCAGGTCGATCGCCCGGCCGATCGCGGCCAGGTCGCCGTCGTGGACCAGTGCGGACCAGTCGACCAGGTGCTTCGTGTCGGCGAGCAGGTCGTCGGGGTAGCCGCCCTCCAGTACGGGGCCGGTGAAGACGCGGTTGCCCACCGCGTCGATCCGGCGGGCGGCCTCGCGGTCCGCGGCGGACCCGGTGAGCGGCCGGACCGCGTGCAGGTTGAGCGACAGGGCGATCCGGGCGTTCCGGGGCAGTGACGCGCGCAGCACCCCGACGGCGAGGCCGTGGCCGAGGTTGAGGTGGTGGGCCGCGCGCAGGGCGGCCGTCCAGTCGGCGCGGCCGGGAGCGTGCACCCCGGAGCCGTAGCCGAGGAAGGCCGAGCACCAGGGCTCGTTGAGGGTGGTCCAGCTGCCCACCCGGTCCCCGAGCGCGTCCGCCACCAGCGCGGCGTAGTCCGCGAACCGATGGGCGGTGTCGCGGGCGGGCCAGCCTCCGGCGTCCTCCAACTCCTGGGGCAGGTCCCAGTGGTAGAGCGTGGCCACGGGCTCGATGCCGTGCTCCAGCAACTCGTCCACCAGACGCCGGTAGAAGTCCAGGCCGCGTTCGAGGGCCCGGCCGCGCCCGGTCGGCTGCACCCGGGGCCAGGACACCGAGAACCGGTAGGCGCCCAGCCCGAGTTCGGCCATCAGCCGGACGTCCTGCCGGTAGCGGTGGTAGTGCTCGGTGGCGCGGTCGCCGGTGTCGCCGCCGGCGGTGCGCCCGGGGGTCCGGCTGAAGGTGTCCCAGATCGAGGGTGCCCGGCCGTCCACGTCGACGGCCCCCTCGATCTGGTACGCGGACGTCGCGGCTCCCCAGAGGAAGCCGGCGGGGAAGGCGGCAGAGGAGGCGTTGGGGGAGGTCTCCTGTCGGGACGCCTCGGCGGGTACCGAAGTCATGGCTGTCCTTTCCACGTCGGGTGGTGCGGGGAAGGGAATGTGACTGGTCATCAGTCTTGCTCAGTTCTTGACGGCGCCGGCGGTGATGCCGCCGACGACCTGCCGGCCGAGGAGGGCGAACACCAGCAGCAGCGGTGCCGTCCCGAGCAGTGAGCCGGTGAGGATGACGGCCTGGTCGGAGTCGTACGAGCCGCCGCCGAGACCGGCCAACGCGACCTGGACGGTGGGATTGCTCTGGCTCAGCGCGATCAGCGGCCAGAAGAAGTCGTTCCAGGACTGCACGAAGACCAGCATGCCGAGCACGGCCATCCCGGGCCGGGCGATCGGCAGCACCACGCTCCACAGGATCCGCAGGCTGCTCGCGCCATCCACCCGGGCCGCCTCGACCAGTTCGATCGGCAGTGCCTCGGACAGGAACTGCCGCATGAAGAACACCCCGAACGCGGCCACCAGGTTGGGCAGGATCACCGACTGCAGCTGGTCGGTCCAGTGCAGGTCGGCCATGATCTGGTACAGCGGGATGACGCTCAGCTGGGCGGGCACGGTCATGGTCGCCACCACCAGGCTCAGCAGGGCGCTGCGGCCCCGGAACGGCAGCTTGGCGAAGGCGAAGCCGGCCAGCGTCGCGAACAGCACCGTGCCGGCGGTCACGCAGCTCGCCACCACCACCGAGTTGAGCAGCGCCTCGCCCATGTGGACCTGGTTCCAGGCGATGTCGAGGTTGTGCCACAGGCTCCCGCCCGGCAGGAGGGGAGGCGGGGTCCGCGCGATCCGGCCGCCGGAGGTCGAGGCGCCGACCAGGGTCCAGTACAGCGGGAAGAGGGAGAGGACGGCGACGACGATCAGCACCGCGTACGTGAACGGTCCGGCTCCGGTGAGGCCGCGCGCTCCCGCGCGCCGCCCGGGGTTCCTGGCCATCGGTGATCAACCCCCGTTCCGGGCGCGGCGGACGCGGACCAGGGCGAGGTTGAGCGCACCGATGGCCAGCAGGAGCAGCAGCATCGTCCAGGCCACGGCGGCCGCCCGGCCGAGGTGGAAGGCGTACCAGCCCTGGTCGTACAGGTAGAGCCCGAGGGTCTGGTACTGGTGGGCCGAGCCGCCGCTGTGGCCGGTCGCCCCGCCGCCGAACAGCAGGGGTTCGCCGAAGAGTTGGGTGGCCCCGATGCCGGAGACCACGATGGTGAACAGGATGGTGGGCCGGATGGAGGGCACCGTGACGTGCCGGAACTGCTGCCAGCGGTTGGCGCCGTCGAGCGCCGCCGCCTCGTACAGGTCGTGCGGGACGGCCTGCATGGCGGCGAGGTAGATCAGGGCGTTGTAGCCGGTCCACCGCCAGGTGACGATCACCGAGATGGCGATCTGCGAGCTCCAGGTGCCGCCCTCCCAGTCGACGGGCCCGAGGCCCACCTGGGCCAGCAGCCAGTTGATCATCCCGTAGTCCCGCCCGAACAGCAGCGTGAACACCAGGGTCGCCGCGGCGATCGAGGTCGCGTAGGGGGCGAGCATCGCGATCCGGAAGAAGCCCCGGCTGCGCAGGCGGTAGTTGAGGAGGTGGGCCAGGCCCAGGGCCATCAGCAGCTGCGGCACGGTGGAGAGCACGCCGATGGTGAGGGTGTTGCGCAGGGCGTTCCAGAACAGGTCGTCGTGGAGCAGTCGGGTGTAGTTGTCGAAACCGCGCCACTGCATCTGGTCGGACGTCTGAAGGTCGACGCTGTGCAGTGACACCCAGCCCGTGTAGACCAGCGGGAACAGGCCGAACGCGAGGAAGCAGACGAAGAACGGCGCGACGTACAGGTACGGCGACGCCTTCAGGTCCCACCGGTAGAGCCGGGTGCGCCAGGGGCGCGGAGGGGGAGCGGGGCGTGGCCTGCCGCGGGGAGCGGCCGGGACGGCCTCGTCGAGCATGGGGGGTGACCTCTCTGGAGAGCGGGGCGGTCCCGCCCCGGCCCGGGGTCTGGCGGGGCCGGGACGGGCGGACGGCCGGGCAGACGGTCCGTCAGTCGCCGACCTTGTCGTCGATCTCCTTCACCGCGGTGCTCCACGCCTTGGCGGGGTCGCTCTGGTGCTGCTCGATGCTGAGCAGGGCGCCGTTGGTGAGGGTGTCCTTGACCAGGCCGTCCCACTCGCCGAGCACGGCCGGCCGGATGGACTGCGCGGTGGCGGCGTAGAGCTGCCCGGTGGGCGTGTCGCCGAAGAAGTCGAGCTTGGCGTTCTGCACCTCCGGCCGGCTCAACGCCTCGGTGTTGGAGGGCAGGTTGCCGACGGAGGTGAAGACCTTGGCCTGCTGCGGGGGCGCGGTGAGCCAGGTGACGAGCGCCTCCGCCTCCTTCTGGTGCTTTCCGGCCTTCGGGACGGCGAGGAAGGAGCCTCCCCAGTTGCCGGCGGCCGGGGCGGCGGCGATGTCCCACTTGCCCTTGTTGGCGCTCCCGGACTTGTCGGCGACGATGGCCGTCATCCAGGACGGGCAGGCGACCGTGGCGAACCTGGAGTTGGCGAACGCCTGGTACCACGGTGTGTCGAACTGCTTGAGGCCGGCGCTGATCCCGGCCTGGATCGCGTCGGTCGACAAGGTCCAGGCGGTCTTGACGGTGGCGTTGTCCTTGTAGTTCAGCTTGCCGCCGCCGTCCACGTACTGCGTGGTGCTGGTGGACACCACGGCGTTGAACAGGCCGCCGGCGGAGTCGGTGAAGAAGGTGCCGGCGGGCGCCTTGGCCTGGTACTGCTTGCCGGCGTCGACGAACCTGGCCCAGTCGCCCTGCCAGAGCCCGGCCACCTGGTCGCGGTCGGTGGGCAGCCCGGCCTGCTGGAAGAGGTCCTTGCGGTAGCAGATCGCCATCGGGCCGATGTCGGTGCCCAGGCCGATGGTGCGGCCGTCCGGGGCGGTGGCCTGCTGCGCCTTCCACGGCAGGAAGGCGCTCTTGTCGACCCCGTTCGCCTTGCCGAGGTCGGTGAACCTGTTCGCCTGCTTCTTCACCACCTGGGCGATCCGGCCGACCTCGATCGCCTGGATGTCGTCCAGGCCGCTGCCCGAGGCGAGGTGGGTCTGCAGGGCGGGGTAGTAGTCGCTCTCCTGCTGGACGGTGTGCTCGACGATGGTGATGCCGGGGTGCTCGCGCATGTACGCGTCGAACAGTCCGGCCTCCTTGTAGCCGAACGTGCCGTAGTCGCCGACGGTCAGGGTGATCTTGCCGCCGGAGGCCGCGTCGGTGCCGGTGGCAGTGCCGGAGCTGCCGCAGCCGGTGACCAGCAGGGCGCACAGGGCCGCGGTGGCGGTGGCCGGCAGGGGCCTGCCCGCCTCGCGCACGGGGGCCTTGCGTATGGGGCCCTCGCGTCCGGGGAGGGCGGCGGCTGCTCTGCCGCTGGGGGTGGTACCGGTGTTCCGCATGGCTGAATCTCCTTGTCCAGGCTGGTCCATGGCCGCGCCGTTCGACGGGCGGCCGGCGGTGCTCGGGAACAGGGTGGGAGTGCCGCGTGGGAGCGCTCCCACTTCGATGTGGGAAGATTGCTTCGCCATGCGAGGCGTGTCAAGGGCGTGCAACGGCTCCGTTACCGGACCGTGTCGTCCGGCCGCCCTCGTCGTGGCTGCCGCAGCAGCGGTACGCCGCAGTCCGCAGTCCGCCGTCCGCCGTCCGCCGGGAGAAGGATCATGAGCCGAGCCGCGCAGCAGCAGCCCGCTGCCCGCCCCACGCTGGAGGCGGTGGCAGCGCGGGCCGGAGTGGGGCGGGGCACCGTGTCCCGCGTCGTCAACGGCTCGCCCAAGGTCAGCGAGAAGGCCCGGGCGGCGGTCGAGCAGGCCATCGCCGAACTCGGTTACGTTCCCAACCAGGCGGCGCGCTCGCTGGTCACCTCCCGGACCGACGCGGTCGCGCTGGTCATCCCGGAGAGCGTCGCGAAGCTGAGGTCCGAACCCTACTTCTCCGACATCATCACCGGCGTCTCCGCCGAACTCGCCGAATCCGACCTGCAGCTGCTTCTGGTGCTGGTCCGCGACGAGCACGAGCGGGAACGGCTGACCCGCTACCTCACCGCCCGCCGGGTGGACGGCGTCCTGCTGGTCTCCGTACACGAGGACGATCCGCTCCCCGAACTGCTGGAGCGGCTGGAGCTGCCCGCCGTGCTCAGCGGTCGCCGTTCGACGCGGGAGACGCTCGGCTACGTGCACGCCGACAACGCGGGTGGCGCCCGAGCGGCCGTCCGGCACCTGCTGTCCCGGGGCAGGACGGCGATCGCGACCGTCACCGGGCCGCTCGACATGGAGGGCGCCGCGGCGCGCCTGGCCGGCTACCGGCAGGCGCTCGCGGAGGCCGCGATCCCCGCCGACGAGGGCCTCGTCGCCCACGGGGACTTCACCGAGCGCGGCGGACGCGAGGGCATGCGGGAGCTGCTCGCCCGCCGGCCCGGCCTGGACGCGGTGTTCTGCGCCTCCGACCTGATGGCGGCGGGCGCGATGCAGGCGCTGCGCGAGGCGGGCCGGCGGGTTCCGCAGGACGTCGCGGTGATCGGCTTCGACGACTCCGTCGTGGCCCGGCACACCGAGCCGCCGCTCACCAGCGTTCGCCAGCCGACCGAGGAGATGGGCCGGCTGATGGTCCAGCTGCTGCTCGAGGAGATCGCCGAGCCGGGCCGGTTCCGTCGGCAGCTGATCCTGCCGACGGAACTGGTGGTGCGGGAGTCGGCGTGACTACAGGCCGGCCAGGTGGGCGCGGTAGCCGGCGCCGAAGCCGGTCGGCGTGCCGTCGTAGGAGCTGATCAGCGCCGGGCCGCTGCCGCAGTCCCAGGTGTTCCAGGCCCAGGCGAGGTAGGAGACGCCGTGCCGGTCCAGCCACGGCAGCAGGGCGTCCAGGTAGCCGTGGGCGCAGTCGTTCTCGCCCAACTCGCCCGTCACCACCGGAACCTGGGCCGCCAGCGGGCCGATCTGCGCGTCCCAACAGGAACCGGTACCGCAGGCGTTGAAGTTGTACGAGTGCCAGGACGCGGCCAGGTTGTGCAGCGGATCGGTGGGTCGGTACGCGGCCCACCGGCTGAGGTCGTTGGCGTACTCCAGGCCGCCCAGCAGCAGGACGTTGTCCGCGCCGGTGGAGCGTACCGCGTCGACCATCGCCTGCATGCCGGCGACCCGGAAGCCGATTCCGGGGCAGGTGCCGCCGTCCCGCCAGCAGGCCCAGCCGCTGTCCGTGCCCCCGGTGGCGCGGGACGGGTACGGCTCGTTGAACAGGTCGAAGACGGTGGCGTCGTCGCCCTTGAACGTCTGCGCCACCGAGGTCCAGAACGGGAGCGCACCGGCCGCGTCCGGCATGGGCTTCTGACAGGTGGCGGCGGCGTCGGAGCAGCCGGCGGACGGTCCGGTGTACGCGCCGTCGGTCCAGTGGAGGTCCAGGACGGCCACCAGGCCGTTGCGGTGCAGCAGGTCGACGTAGCTCCGTACCGCGCCGATGTAGGCCGTACCGGCGTACGCGGGGTCGACGTTGGAGTGGCCGAGCCAGCAGTCCTCGTTGAGCGGCACGCGGACGGCGTTGACGCGCCAGGACTTCATCGCGGTGACGGACGCCTGGTCGGCCGGGCCGTCGAAGATGCCGTGGCCCTGGACGCACATGAACTCGGCCCCCGACCGGTTGACCCCGTGCAGGGTGATCGGGGTGCCGTCGGCCTTCGCCAGCGTGGCACCCGCGACGTGCACGGCCGGGGCCGACCCGGCAGGCGGCGGGGTGGTGGGGGTGCTCGTGGGGGTGGGGCTCGGCGACGGGCCCGACTGCGGCCCGCAGGTGGTGCCGTTGACGGTGTACGTGGAGGGGGCGGTGTTGGTTCCGGTGTAGGAGAAGGTGGCGCTGGTGGTGTAGGCGGTGCCGGGGTCGATGGTGGGGGCGTAGGCGGGGTTGGTGACGGTGACGTTCCGTCCGGTCTGGGTCCAGGTGCCGTTCCAGCCGTTCTGGAGGGTCTGGTTGCCCGTGTGGGTGTAGCCGAGGGTCCAGCCGTTGATGGGGGTGGTGCCGGTGTCGGTGATGGTGATGTCGGCGGTGAAGCCGCTGCCCCAGTCGCTTGCGGTGTAGGTCACGCCGCAGGACAGGCTGGCGGCGGGCGCCGCCGAGGCGGTGAGGGGGAGCACCGCCAGGGCGGTGCAGGCGGCGGTGGCGGCCGCGAGGGCGGCGGTGCGGACGGGGGTGGTG
>NZ_JBHVET010000373.1:0-7989 GCF_042802135.1 Kitasatospora sp. NPDC057512 | reverse complement strand
GCCGACTTCCCACTCCCGTCCGCTGCCATGGCCCGGACGGCCTCGCCGTCAGCCGAAGGCGGCCAACAGCCGTCGCTCCTTGGCGGGTTCGATGCCGTGCCGGACCGCCGCCCCCGGCCGCCCCGTGCGCCCCTCGGCGTCGGTGTCCTCGACCGGTCCGCGCGTCCGCAGCCACTCCCAGGTGTCCCGCGCCGTCTCGGCGAACGGCCGGCAGCGCAGCCCGGCCGCCTCCGCCCGGCCGGTGTCGGCCAGCCAGACGCCCGCGAGCTCGGGCAGGTCCGGTGCCCAGAGGGGGAGTTCGGTCCACCAGCCGACCTGGTCCGGCCCCTCGGCGAGCAGCGGTCCGTCCGGGACCCAGACCAGCTCGGTGTCCGCGGCGCCCGCCACCTCCCGGCAGGTCTCCAGCCACTCGCCGAAGCGGAGCCGCCCCGGCGGCGCCGTGGTGACGAACCGCCCCGCCGTCCCGGCCGTCAGCAGGTCCAGCCCGAAGCCGGCGAAGTCCCGGACGTCGATCACCTGCATGGTCCGCCGCGGATCCCCCGGGGCGAGCACCCGCCCGCCGCGCGCCATCCGCTCCAGCCACCAGGGCAGCCGGCCGCCGAACTCGTACGGCCCGACGAGCAGCCCGCTGTTCAGCACCAGCGTGCGCCCGGCGCCGAACCCCGCCAGCACGGCGCGCTCGCAGCCGGCCTTGAGGGCGTTTCCGGGCGGCTGGTCGGGCGGGGTGTCGGCGGGGCAGGGGTGCGGCGCCGAGCCCTCGTCGACCACGTGGGCGGGCCAGTCGGCGAAGGCGTGCACGGAGGAGACGAAGGTGTAGTGGCCGGCCCGCTCGCGCAGCAGCCGGGCGCTGAGCGCGGCCTGGGCGGGCTGCTGGGCGGAGGTGTCGACGACGGCGTCCCAGCTGCGGCCGTCGACCAGCCGGGCGAGGTCCCCGGCGCTGTCGCGGTCGCCCCGGACGGCCTCGACGCCGGGCAGGTCGGCGGCGCTGCGGCCGCGGTTGAAGGTGGTCACCCGGTGGCCCCTGGCGAGGGCCTCGGCAGCGTAGGCCCGTCCGAGGAAGGACGAGCCCCCAAGCAGGAGGATCTTCATACCGACGACCTTCTCCCGGCCGCCCCGCCGGTACGCCCGGATTAGCGCTCAGCAGATCCCGGCAGCCGGAAGCCGCGCGGCGTCCGGTCCGACATGCCGCCCCACCCGGGCCCGCTTAGCATCCGAGGTGTACCGCGGTCGGCGACCGCACCCCTGCCCGGTGCGCGCCCCGGACGAAGGACCCGTGATGAACCAGCCCGAGCTGGAGGCCCTGGCCGCCGACGCGTACGTCTACGGCTACCCGCTGGTCGCCGGCCTCACCATGGTCGAGCGCTTCGACCGGGGCGGCCTGGGCACCCTGCCGGCGGCGCCGTTCAACCACTTCAGCCACGCCACCCGGCTGGCCGGCCCGGCCGACCGCTTCGTCTCGGTCAACAACGACACGGTCTACTCGATCGCCCAGCTCGACCTCTCCGAGGGCCCGCAGGTGCTGCGCGTCCCGGACACCGCGGGCGCCTACTACGTGCTGCAGATCATCGACGCCTGGACGGACAACGTCGCCTACCTCGGCCGCCGGGCCACCGGCACCGGCGCGCAGACCTGGCTGATCGTCCCGCCCGGCTGGCACGGCACCCCCTCGGACCCCGACGGGGTGATCGAGCTGTCGACCACCGTCGGCACCCTCGTCGGCCGCTTCGCCTGCGCCGGCCCGGACGACCTCCCCCGGGTCCGGGCCCTCCAGGCCGCCCTCGAACTGGAACCGCTGGAACCCGGAGGCCTGGTCGCCGGACTCCCCGAACCGGACGCGGACGTCCCCGAGCGGCTGGCCTTCTTCGAGCGGCTGCGGGTCTGGATGCAGGCCTTCCCGCCCGCCACCGCGGACATCGAGTACCAGCGCCGCTTCGCCCCGCTCGGCCTGCTCGACGACGGAGCCTCGCCGTACCGCGCGGCCGCCGCCGAATGGACGCTGACGCTGGCCAAGGGCCTGGCCGCCGGCCGCGAACGGGTCGAGGACGCCACCCGCCCGCCCGAGGACCACCCGCCCGGTGAGTGGCGCAGCGCGCTCCACCTCTTCGACTACAACACCGACCACCTCGGCCCCGGCACCCTGGACGACCCCGAGTGGCGCATCCCCGACCGCCGCGCCGCCTACCTCAGCCGGGCCGCCGCCGCCCGGGCCGGCCTCTGGGGCAACCACGCCTACGAGGCCTCGTACGCGATGACCTACGACGACTCCGACGGCCGGCCCCTCACCGGCCTCCACGACTACACCCTGCGCTTCGACCAGCCGCCCCCGGCCGGGGCGTTCTGGTCCGTCACGATGTACTCCGTCCCGGACTACTACCTGGTGGAGAACCCGATCGACCGCTACTCGATCGGCGACCGAACCCCAGGCCTGGTCCACGGCGAGGACGGCTCCCTCACCCTGACCCTCCAGCACGACCAGCCCGAGGACCCGACCGCCGCCGCCAACTGGCTCCCCACCCCACCCGGCGAGTTCCGCCCCATCCTCCGCATCTACCAACCCGAGCCCGCCGTCCTGGACGGCACCTACCAGGTCCCCCCGATCCACCGCCGCTGACCCCGGGCCCACCCCCGCACCCCGCCGCCCCTCGATTCCCATCCCCGCACCCCCTCGCCGCCACCCCGGCTCCCACCCCGTACGCAGCGCCGCCACCTCGGATCCCACCGTGCTGCCCCCGGCCCATGCCGCGCCCGCCCCGCCGCCACCTCGGACCCCACCCCGCACGCCCCGCCAGCACCCCGGATCCTGCCGCGCACGAGAAGTCGGCTGGGTCGACTTCTCGTGCGTTCCCGGTTTCGCGAGCAGGATTATGGCGGTCGGTCTACATATTCGGCTCCTGGCCTGCGCCCTCCCCGCGAGAAGTCGAACCGGCCGACTTCTCGCGCGCCCTGCCCTCAGGGTGCCGGCCGGGTGGGAGGGCCGCCGCGTTGCGTGGGCCGTCAGCGCTGCGACGGGGAGGCCGTTGCCGTGCCTGTCGGATGTGGCGAGGGGTTCGTGGCCGTGCCCGAGGGGGACGGGGAGGCCGTCGGCGGGTCGGAGGGCGACGGGGACGCGGTGGGTGCCGCCGTGGGTGAGGTGGTGGCGGAACCACTGGGCACCGGCACCGGCACCGGCACCGGCGTCGACGACGGCGACGGCGAGGTCGAGGTCGAGGTCGAGGTCGACGGCGACGGATCGGCCGGGGAGGAGGCGGAGCCGCCACGGTTGTGCGGCCCGCCCTCCAGGGTGACCACCGCCTGGGAGGGCGGCAGCGCGATCCGGGCGGTCCAGTGGGTCGTCGGCGCCTGGTCCTCGTCCACCGTCACGATCACGGTGATCCGCTGGCCGGGCGCCAGGGTGCCGGCGTCGCGGCTGAGCCGGAGCCAGTCGGCGTCCGTCGCCGCGTGCCAACGGATCTCCGTGGCAGCGGAGTTGGTGAGGGTGAGGATGGTCCGGCTGCCGTACTCGCCGGCCTCGACGGTGAGCAGCCCGGCCGGGGCCGGTTCGCCGGTGCCCGTCGCGGAGGCCTGGTCGGTCGCCGGGGCCGGCGTGGCGACCAGGGTCGGGCTGCTGAGCGGGGTCGCGCCGTGGGCCGGGACCGGGACCGCCGCACCCTGGAAGGTGAGCCGCGGAAAACCGGGAGGCAACGTTTCTGCATCGCCGACGCCGGCACCGCCCGTGACCATCCCGGGCCCGGCCCCCGCCAGCTCCATCCCGGGCATGCCGGGCGTACCCGGCCCCGCCAGACCGTCCACCGCGGGCCGCGGCCGCTGCCCGGTCGGCTGCCCGGCCGCGTCCACCCGTACCGCCGACACCGAGGCCGCCGATCCTGCCCCGCCACCGCCCCGGTGCCCGGCCCAGAGTGCGATCACCGGCGCCGCCAGTACGGCCGCCAGCACGCCGGTGGTCACCACCCGTCGGCGTACTGCCAACCCGCGCCCCGCGTCCGGCGCCCGGTGCCGGGGGAAGCCGCTCTGGTCGAACCGCAGCCCCGGCTCCGCCACCCGAGTACCCGCCACCCGAGCACCGGCCACCCGAGCACCCGCCCCCTGAGCAGCCACCCCGCCAGCGACCGCGGCGGCCCCGAGAAGACCCGTCGGAGCCCGCAGCAGCGCCAACCCGGAGAGCCCCGCCACGCCCTCCGCACCCTCCGACGCCTCGCCCGCGGCCACCCGCTCCGCCGTCCCCCGGCAGGTCGGGCAGTCCACCACGTGCCGCACCAGCTCCCGGCGCAGCGCCGGGCCGAGCACCCAGTCCCGCCAGGACTCCGCCCCGGCCCCGCCGAGCCGGTCCAGTTCCGGGCAGCTGCCCACGCCGAGCACCAGCAGTGCAGCCCTGGTCCGGGCCACCTCGGCCTCGGCCCCGGCCAGCAGGGCGCGGGTCCGTTCGAACGGCTGGCCCAGGACGGCCGCGACCTCCAGCGGGGTCAGCCGGTGCCGGACGGAGAGTTCCAGCGCCTCGCGCTGTTCCGGGTCGGTGCCGGCCGCCTCGGGCCAGGCGAGCGAGGAGAGCTCGCGCCGCCGCCGGGCCGTCTCGGCCTCGCCGGGCTCGGCCCGGGCGGTCCGCCCGGCCTCGGCACCGGTCGGACCCGGGCCCTCCCCGGCGAGCCGGCGCAGACAGCAGTACCGGGCCAGGGAGAACAGCCAGGCGCGCAGCAGCCCGGGTTCGGCCAGTCGGGCGCCGTGCCGTCGCGCCAGCTCGCGGACCTCGCGCAGGGCGTCGGCGGCCGCGTCGTGCTCGCAGAGCACCGAGAGGCAGTAGGTGAACAGGCCGTCCACCTGCCGGTCGTACGCCGCGAGCACGGCGGTGGCCCGCACCTCGGCCGGCCCGGCTGACCAGCCCGGCCCGCCCGACCCGGCAGGTCCGCCCGACCCGGCAGGTCCGCCCGATCGGGCCGACCGGGTCGGCCCGCCCGGCCCCACAGTTCTCGTCGTCACCCGTCCGACGGTAGAGAACGCGGACGGCTGATCCCGGCCATTCGCCGCGTATGTACTTCTTTCGGGTAACAACATCGCCCATCTGTGTGGACGCGCGGCCGCCCCGCCCGCGCACCGTGGTTGCCCGACCCGGACGCTGCCGCCGTTGTCGGACCCGGACGCTACGGTGGGCGGCATGCCTCCGCGTTCCAAGACCACCGCCAAGCCCCGCCCGGCGTACCGCTGCACCGAGTGCGGCAACCAGCTGCCCAAGTGGGTCGGCCGCTGCCCGGAGTGCAACGCCTGGGGCACGGTCGAGGAGTACGGCGCGGTGCCGATCCGCACCACGGCCGCCGGCCCGGTCAGCGCGCCCGCCCGCCCGATCGCCCAGGTGGACGGCCAGGTCGCGACGGCCCGTTCGACGGGCGTGCCGGAGCTGGACCGGGTGCTCGGCGGCGGCCTGGTGCCCGGCGCGGTGGTGCTGCTGGCCGGCGAGCCCGGCGTCGGCAAGTCCACCCTGCTGCTGGACGTCGCCGCCAAGGCGGCCACCGCGCAGCACCGCACGCTCTACGTCACCGGCGAGGAGTCGGCCGGCCAGGTCCGGCTGCGCGCGGACCGGATCAACGCCCTCTCCGAGCACCTCTACCTCGCCGCCGAGCAGGATCTCGGCGCGGTGCTCGGGCACATCGAGGCGGTCAACCCCGGCCTGCTGATCCTGGACTCGGTGCAGACCATCGCCTCCGCCGAGCTGGACGGCGCCCCCGGCGGCCCGGCCCAGGTCCGCGAGGTGGCGGGCGCGCTGATCCGGGCGTCCAAGGAGCGCGGCATGGCCACCCTGCTGGTCGGCCACGTCACCAAGGACGGCCAGATCGCCGGCCCGCGCCTGCTGGAGCACCTGGTGGACGTGGTGCTGAGCTTCGAGGGCGACCGGCACGCCCGGCTGCGGCTGATCCGCGGGGTCAAGAACCGCTACGGCGCCACCGACGAGGTCGGCTGCTTCGAGCTGCACGACGAGGGCATCGTCGGCCTGGCCGACCCGTCCGGTCTCTTCCTGACCAGGCGTGACAAGCCCGTCCCGGGCACCTGCCTCACCGTCACCCTGGAGGGCAAGCGCCCGCTGGTGGCCGAGGTGCAGGCGCTGATGGTGGATTCGCAGATCCCCTCCCCGCGGCGCACCACCTCGGGCCTGGAGTCCCCCCGGATCGCGATGATCCTGGCCGTGGTCGAGCGGCACGGCGGGGTGAAGCTCGGCAAGCAGGACATCTACACCGCGACGGTCGGCGGGGTGAAGCTGACCGAGCCTTCCGCCGACCTCGCGGTGGCGCTCGCGGTGGCCAGCTCCTCCACCGACACCCCGCTGCCCAGCAACCTGGTGGCGATCGGCGAGGTCGGCCTGGCGGGCGAGGTACGGCGGGTGACGGGTGTGCAGCGGCGGCTCGCCGAGGCGCACCGGCTGGGCTTCACCCACGCCCTGGTCCCGCCGGACCCGGGCAAGGTGCCGCCGGGCATGAAGGTGGTCGAGGTGGCCGACATCGGCGAGGCGCTGCGGGCCATCCCGGGCCGCCGCCGTGCCGCCGCCAAGCCGCGCACCGAGCCGCGCGGTGAGGCACCGTCGGCGCCGCCGTCCCCGCGCTCCGCAAGGGCCGCGGACCGCCCGGCGGCGTACCCCGAGGAGCTGATGGACGGCTGGGAGCCGCTCGACTCCGACGAACTGCGCTGACCCAAGCCCTGCCGAGGCCACACACAGTTAGACTTTCCCCAGTCTCATTGGCCAGAAGGCAGTACCGAGCGGTACTGAGCGACAGAGCAACAGACCGCGGACCGGCGCACGGCGTGAGGCGCGCGGCACGGGTCGACCGGAGGAGTCACGTGGCAGCCAGCGACCGGGGGGCGGACAAGGCCTCCCGCGAGGAGGCCCTGCTGCGGGCCTCCCTCACCGCCATCGCGCCCGGTACCGCGCTTCGTGACGGCCTGGAGCGGGTCCTGCGGGCCAACACCGGCGGTCTGATCGTGCTGGGCTTCGACCGGACCGTCGAGTCCCTGTGCACCGGCGGCTTCGTCCTGGACGTCGAGTTCAGCGCCACCCGGCTGCGCGAGCTGTGCAAGCTCGACGGCGCGGTGGTGCTCGACAAGGACATCACCAAGATCGTCCGGGCCGGCGTGCACCTGATGCCGGACTCGACCATCCCGACCGACGAGACCGGCACCCGCCACCGCACCGCCGAGCGGGTCAACCGGCAGACGGGCTACCCGGTGGTCGCGGTCTCGCACTCGATGCGGCTGATCGCGATGTACGTCAACGGCACCCGCCGGGTGCTGGAGGACTCCACCACCGTCCTGTCCCGCGCCAACCAGGCGCTGGCCACCCTGGAGCGCTACAAGCTGCGCCTGGACGAGGTGGCCGGAACGCTCTCCGCGCTGGAGATCGAGGACCTGGTGACGGTCCGGGACGTCACCGCCGTGGCCCAGCGCCTGGAGATGGTCCGGCTGATCGCCACCGAGATCGCCGGCTACGTGCTGGAGCTCGGCATCGACGGCCGACTGCTCTCGCTGCAGCTGGACGAGCTGATCGCGGGCGTGGAGCCGGAGCGCGAGCTGGTCGCCCGGGACTACTTCCCGGAGCGGGCCGCCAAGAAGGGCCGGACGGTCACCGAGGTGCTGGCCGACCTGGAGGCGCTCACCCACGCCGAGCTGCTGGACCTCCAGACCGTCGCCAAGGCGCTCGGCTACTCGGGCTCGCCGGAGTCGCTGGACTCGGCCGTCTCGCCGCGCGGCTACCGCCTGCTGGCGAAGATCCCGCGCCTGCCCAACACGGTCATAGAGCGCCTGGTCGAGCACTTCGGCGGCCTTCAGAAGCTGCTCGCCGCGAGCATCGACGACCTGCAGACCGTCGAGGGCGTCGGCGAGACCCGCGCCCGCTCGGTCCGCGAGGGCCTGTCCCGCCTTGCCGAATCGTCCATCCTGGAGCGCTACGTCTGACCGGACGCGCCACCGTACGGACGCCCGAACACCGCGACGGCCCCCGGGGAACCCTCCCCG
>NZ_JBHVET010000372.1:0-8029 GCF_042802135.1 Kitasatospora sp. NPDC057512 | reverse complement strand
GCGGAGCGGACGGGCCGTCCCCGCCCGCCCGGGGGCAGCGACGCGGGCGGGGACGGCGTTCGGGGGGAGCGGACTCAGCCGTCCGAGGAGGGCGAGTCGGTGGAGGCGGACGCCACCCGCGCCCGGTCGGCCCGGCTCAGCGGCCGGTCGTACTTCGCCGGCTCCACGTCGCCCAGGTGCGTGGCGGGCTTGCCGCTGTGCTCCAGGACGTCCCGGGCCGCGATGTCCGGGTGGTGGAGGTCGAAGGCCGGGGATTCGGAGCGGATCCGCGGCAGCTTGACGAAGTTGTGCCGCGGCGGCGGGCAGGAGGTCGCCCACTCCAGGGAGCGGCCCCAGCCCCACGGGTCGTCCTCGGTGACCTTCTCGCCGTACTTGGCGGTCTTCCAGACGTTGTAGAGGAACGGCAGGATCGACAGGCCGAGCAGGAACGAGCCGATGGTGGAGACGGTGTTCAGGGTGGTGAAACCGTCCGAGGCCAGGTAGTCGGCGTAGCGGCGGGGCATGCCCTGGGCGCCGAGCCAGTGCTGGACCAGGAAGGTGGCGTGGAAGCCGACGGTCAGGGTCCAGAAGGTGATCCGGCCGAGCCGCTCGTCGAGCTTCTTGCCGGTCATCTTCGGCCACCAGAAGTGGAAGCCGGCGAACATCGCGTAGACCACGGTGCCGAACAGCGTGTAGTGGAAGTGCGCGACCACGAAGTACGAGTCGGAGACGTGGAAGTCGATCGGCGGGGCCGCGAGCAGCACGCCGGTCAGGCCGCCGAACAGGAAGGTGACCAGGAAGCCGACCGTCCAGAGCATCGGGGTCTCGAAACTCAGTGACCCCCGCCACATGGTGCCGACCCAGTTGAAGAACTTCACCCCGGTCGGGACGGCGATCAGGAAGGTCATGAACGAGAAGAACGGCAGCAGGACCTGTCCGGTGACGTACATGTGGTGCGCCCACACCGTCACCGACAGGCCGGCGATCGCGATGGTGGCCGCGATCAGGCCGGAGTAGCCGAACATCGGCTTGCGGCTGAACACCGGGATGACCTCCGAGACGATGCCGAAGAACGGCAGCGCCAGGATGTACACCTCGGGATGGCCGAAGAACCAGAACAGGTGTTGCCAGAGCATCGCCCCGCCGTTGGCCGGGTCGAAGACGTGCGAGCCGAACTTGCGGTCGCACTCCAGCGCCAGCAGCGCGGCGGCGAGCACCGGGAAGACCAGCAGCACCAGCACCGAGGTGAGCAGCACGTTCCAGCAGAAGATGGACATCCGGAACATGGTCATTCCGGGCGCGCGCATGCAGATGATGGTGGTGATGAAGTTGACGGCGCCGAAGATGCTGCCGAAGCCGGACAGCGTCACGCCCATGATCCACATGTCGGCGCCGACGCCGGGCGAGTGGATCGCGTCGGACAGCGGCGCGTAGAGGAACCAGCCGAAGTCGGCGGCGCCCTGCGGGGTCGCGAAGCCCGCCGCGGCGATCAGCGAGCCGAACATGAACAGCCAGTAGGACAGCATGTTCAGCCGCGGGAAGGCGACGTCCGGCGCGCCGAGCTGGAGCGGCATGATCCAGTTGGCGAAGCCGGTGAACAGCGGCATCGCGAACAGCAGCAGCATCACCGAGCCGTGCATGGTGAACGCCTGGTTGAACTGCTCGTTGGAGAGGATCTGCGTTCCGGGCCGGGCGAGTTCGGCACGCATGACCAGGGCGAGGATGCCGCCGATCAGGAAGAACGCGAACGAGGACACCAGGTACATGGTGCCGATCGTCTTGTGGTCGGTGGTGGTCAGCAGTCTGACCAGGGCCGAACCGGGCCTCCTGGCCCTGACCGCCCCTGCGGGGAGGGTCGTCGGCGGTGAGGTGGGGTCGCCCTGTGCCTGGGTGGCGCTCAAGGACGCACTCCTTCGGAACGTCGTGCGAATGGGTGGCGCTCCATGATCCGAAGAGGCCGCCTCCGCACCCCAGGGCCCTTCGGCCCGCCCGTCCGGGGCCGCTGGGCCCGAGTTCCGGGCCCCCGACCGGGACCTCCCGACCGCGCGACCGGGACCTCCTGTCCGCTCGCCCGCCGCCTCCCGACCGTGCGACCGCGGCCGCCTGACCGGCCGTCGGGCCGCCTGCCACGACCACGCCGCCCGCTCGGGCCGCGCTCGCCGCGGCGCTGAGCCCCGGTCGAGAACCGCCGGAACGCGCCCCTCCGCGCCGCCCCGCGCACCCGCCCGACGGCGCCCCGCCCGCCGTCCGTCCGCCCGGCCCCGACGACCCCCGCCACCGCGCCCGACCTGCCGGAACGCCGTCCGTACAGCCGTACGAAACCCCCCGTCGATCCCACCTTCCGACACCCCGATTGTGTGGCCGACGTGACCGAAGCCGGTCGATTCCGTGGCCTTCAGCGCCGACCGGCCGTCAAGTAGCCTGCGCCCACCGCCGCACGGCCCACCGCCACCTGCCGAACCGCCGCACGGCCCCGCGCCACACGCCACACGCCGCACTGCCGCCGCCCACGCCCCGGAGGTACGCCGATGCCCCTGGCCCAGCCCGCCACCCCCACCCGGCTGCGCTTCGCCGTCCTCGGCCCGCTCACCGGCGAGGCCGGCGGCCGCCCGCTGGCCCTCGGCCCGCTGAAGCAGCGGCTGGTCCTGGCCGTCCTGCTGAGCCGCGCCAACACCGCCGTCCCGGTCGACCTGCTCACCGACGCGGTCTGGCCCGAGGAGCCGCCGCGCACCGCCCGGAAGAACCTCCAGGTCTACATCTGCACCCTGCGCACCCTGCTGGGCCGTGAGGAGGGGCCCGACCGGCTGTCGCACTCGGCCGCCGGCTACCTGCTGCGGGTCGCCGAGCCCGAGCTGGACCTGCTCCGGTTCCGGGCCCTCGCCCGGGCCGGCCGGGCCGCCGCCGACGGCGGGGCGCTCGCCCCCGCCGCCCGGCTGCTGCGCCAGGCCCTCGACCTCTGGCAGGGCCCGCCGCTCGCCGACCTGCGCCGCTCCCCCGCCGTCGAGGCGGAGGCGGACCGGCTGGAGGCCCGCTGCCTGGGCGTCCACGAGGACTGGGCGGAGACCGAGTTGGAGCTCGGCAACGCCGGCGCCGTCGCCGAGGACCTGGCCGAGCTCGCCGAGCGCCACCCGCTGCGCGAGCGCCTCCAGGCCGCCCGGATGAACGCCCTCCACCTCTCCGGCCGCCAGGCCGAGGCGCTCGCCGTCTACGACACCCACCGTCAGCTGCTCGCCCGCGAGTTGGGCCTGGAGCCGAGCCCCGCGCTGACCGCCCGCTACCGCGAACTGCTCGCCCGCGGCCGCTCCCTGCCCACCGCCGCCCGCCCGGACCGCGGCACCGGCCCGAGCGGCGCCCTGCTGCCCGCCGACACCGCCGACTTCACCGGAAGAACCGACGAACTACGCGACCTCGTCGCCGAGTTGGGCTCGGGCGGCGGACGCGTCGCGGTGCTCACCGGCCCGGCCGGCAGCGGCAAGACCGCGCTCGCCGTGCACGCCGGCCACCTGCTCGCCGACCGCTTCCCGGACGGCCGGGTGCTGGTCCGGCTGCGCACCGAGGACGGCGCCGTCCGCCCGTTGCCCGAGGTGCTCGCCGAACTCGCCGCCCTCACCGGCCGCCCGGGCGCCGCACCGGCCGCGGCCGACCGGACCGGCCCCGGCCACGCCGCCCCGGCCCACCCCGACACCGCCCACCCCGACACCGCCCGGGCCGCCGCGCTCTGGCGCGCCTCGCTCGCCGGCCGCCGGCTGCTGCTGGTCCTGGACGACGCCCCCGGCGAGGCCGTGGTCCGCGAACTGCTGCCGGGCTTCGGCCCGAGCGCCGTGCTGGTCACCTCCCGCAGCCAGCTGGCCGGCCTCGCCTCGGTGCGCCGCATCGCCGTACCCCCGCTCGCCCCCGCCGAGGCCCTGGACCTGCTCGGCCGCATCGTCGGCACCGGCCGGACCGGCGCCGACCGCGCGGCCGCCGCCCGGATCGCGGCCGCCTGCGGGCTGCTGCCGCTCGCCGTACGGGTCGCGGGCACCCGGCTGGCCGTGCTGCGCCACCTCCCGCTGGCCGAGTACGCGGCCCGGCTGGAGGACCCGGCGGGCGCCCTGGACGAACTGGTCGCCGGGGACGTCACCGTCCGGGCCCGGCTGGACTCCGGCTGGCGCGACCTCACCGACCAGGGCCGACTCGCGCTGGCCCGCCTCGCCGCCCTGCCGCTCGCCCTGCTCTTCACCCTCCCGGAGGCCGCCGCCGCCCTCGGCCGGCCCGAACGGCTCGCCCAGCGCACCCTGGAGGCGCTCACCGATACCGGGGCGGTCACCTCCCCCGCCGGCGAGGTCACCGCCCACGCCGCGCTGTACGCCCTGCCCCGGCTCACCCATCTGCACGCCCGGGAGCACGCCGCGGAGCCCGTCGGGACGGCGGGGGCCGTCGGGGCGGAGGCGCTGTCCCCGGAACCCGTGTGAGAACCCCGGGACGGCTCACCCCAGGGTCAGCAGGTCCAGCACGTCCGCCTGCTCCGCCCCGCGCCCCTCCGCCAGCCCGCACAGCGCCAGCAGCACCCCGGCCGCGCCCGTGTGCAGGTCCGCCGAGAAGCGCCGCAGCTGCATCCCCGGCACCAGCAGCCCCTCCGGCCGGGCCACCAGGTGCCACTGAAGTTTCCGCACCTGCCCGAGCACGTCCTCCCGGGCCGGAGCGCCGCCCAGCCCGTCCAGCGCCAGGGTCAGCCCGACCCGGCCCCGGAACAGCCCCGGCTCCCGGATGAACC
This sequence comes from Kitasatospora sp. NPDC057512, assembly GCF_042802135.1. Taxonomy (NCBI): domain Bacteria; kingdom Bacillati; phylum Actinomycetota; class Actinomycetes; order Kitasatosporales; family Streptomycetaceae; genus Kitasatospora; species Kitasatospora sp. NPDC057512. The sequence goes on along the minus strand of NZ_JBHVET010000372.1, from coordinate 3,297 downwards.
CGGGCGCGCAGACCTTCCGCACATCGGCCAGGAAGGCCTCCCCGCCCGGCAGTTCGCCGTGCTCCAGGTACTCGCGCAGCACCAGCGCGATCCCGCTGCTGCCCCGGTCCAGGTAGGCCAGCCGGCGCCCGGACTCCAGCACCTGCACCGACCCGTCGGGCACCCGGACGCACTGCGCCACCGCCCGTTCCAGCGCCGCCCGCCCGGAGTCCAGCAGCCACCGCTCCCCGGTCCGGCGGTACAACCGCAGCTGGAGCAGCGCGACCCCCGCCAGCCCGTACAGCAGCCCGGCGGCCGTGGGCTCGTCCAGCCCGGGCACCGGCTCGCCGCGCAGCACACTGGCCAACTCCCGCGCGTCGTCCAGCGCGTGGGCCAGCTCCCGGGGGCTGTCCAGCGCCTCCGCCAGCCGCAGCCGGGCGAGCGCCGCGCCGGCCCGGCCGCCGAACAGGCCCGCCTCGCGGGCCGGGTGGGCGGTACGGGTGCGCCCGACCAGCTCCTCGGCCGCCTCCGCCCGGCCGATCCGGGCCAGCGCCAGCGCGATGCCGAGCGGCCCCTCGTACAGCCCGCCGGCGCCCGGGCGGTCCGCCCGCCGGCGCACCGCCGCGACCAGCCAGTCCGCGTACTCCCGCGGCCAGTCGGCCCCGGCGCGGTGCAGCGCGTACAGCACCCCGGCCGCACCGTGCGACACGCCCGTCCCGCCGTCGGCGAAGCCGCCCACGTCCCCGGGGAACAGCCGGTCCGGCCGGTCCGGGGTGGCGCCCGCGTGGATGCCCGCGACCAGCTCCCGGCGCACCGGGTCCAGCGAGGGCCCGTCCAGCAGCTCCCGGCCGCGCCGCTCGCTCGCCGACTCCACCAGCACCACGCCACCCGGCCGCACCGGCCCCGCCTCCTCGTCCAGTCCGAACCACTCGCGTGCCCGCCGCTCCAGCGCCGGGAGCTTGTCCGGCGCGCAGTCGGCCAGTTCCAGCACCGGCATCAGCAGCATCAGCCAGGTGGCCCACAGCAGGTGGCGGTCGGCCTCGGCGCCGTACAGGCCGGGCGGGACGTGCTGCCCGGCGGCGCCGGCCGTCGGCACCCGCCGGTCGTCCAGCTCGGCCGCGTACTCGAAGTCCACCAGCACCACGGACCCGTCCGGCCGCAGCAGCACGTTGGCCGGGTGGAGGTCCCCGAACCGCACGCCCCGCTCGTGCAGGGCGTCGAGCGCCTCCGCCAGCCCGTCCACCACCCCGTCGACCCACCGCGCGTACTCGGCGCGCTGCTCCGCCGTGCAGTTCTGGTGCACCAGCGGGTAGCGCCGGATCGCCTCGTCGAACAGCCGGACGCCCTCGATGTGCTCCTGCACCAGGAAGGTGTGCTCCCACACCGTGCGCACCTCGTGCAGCCGGGGCACGCACGCCAGCCCGGTCAGCCGTTCCAGCGCCCACTGCTCGCGCCGCAGCCGGGTCAGCGCGTCGGCTCCGGTGCTGTCCAGCCCGGCGTACGGGCGGGCCTCGCGCAGCACCACCCGCTCCCCGTCGCCGTGCCGCTCGGCCAGGTAGATCCCGCCGGCGTTGGAGAACTGGAGCACCTCGACGATCCGGTACGGCAGGTCCCCGCCGGCCGCCTCCCGGGCGGCCAGGTGCGGGCGCAGCGCCGCCGGCAGCTCGACCCATCCCGGCGTCCGGAACACCGGCTCGCGCGGGTCCGGCACCAGCGCGCCGGACGGGTCCCGCAGGGCCGGGACGGGCCGCCCGGCCTCGTCCTGGCACCACAGCTCGACGAAGGCCCCGTAGCGCGCGTACACCGGGGCGTCGCCGATCCGCAGGTCGGTGAGCACGTACGGCCCGGGGAAGCCGTCCAGCTCCTTCGCCAACTCCTCGGCGAGGTCGAGGAACCCGCCCTCGGTGACCGGGTAGGCGGTGATGAACTTGCCGCTGCCGCCCCGCCCCGCGTACTTGCCGTTCGCCACCCGCAGCGCCGCCGCGCTGCGCAGGAACTTGAACGCCACCCGGCGGTCGGCGCAGATCCGCGCGACGGCGGCCAGCGTCCGCTCGGCGCCGTCCTCCGTCGTCGACACGTGCAGCTTCCAGCCCTGCTCCGGCAGCCGGGCCCCGTCGGGCCGCAGCACCGTCCACAGCCCGCGCTGCTCCCGCCGCCAGCCCTCGGGCGGCTCGCCGAGGCCCAGCGGGTAGCGGCTCGCCCCGTCGCGCAGCCGTCCGGGGGTGTCGTAGTACGTCGGGTCGGCGAGGCAGTACAGCTGGATCTCGTGGACGTCGGCCATCTCGGGCCTCCTGTTCCGAAGTCTTCCGGGGTCGTCCGGGAGCGGGCGGTGTTCAGACGGCGGGGATCGGCGCCGGTCCGCGCCGGACCGGCGGCGCCCAGGTGACCACGGCCGCGCAGAGCGCGATGGCGAGGGCCAGCAGGGCGAAGGTCCGGGTGCCGCCGAGCGAGCCGAGCAGGAGGCCGCCGACCAGCGGGCCGAACGGCTGGACCAGGGTGGACAGGAAGCCGGCGGCGCTCTGCACCCGGCCGGCCCGGTCGGGCGGCGCGGCGACCAGCATGCCGGCGACGAAGCCGATGCTGGCGACGGTGGACAGGCACATGCAGACGGCGCAGAGCAGCCCGATCAGCAGCGGGACCCGGGTCAGCACCAGCACCCCGGCGGTCAGCGCGCAGGACCAGCAGGCGAGGGCGACCAGGCTGCCGTCCCGGGCCCGGGCACCGAGCCTGGGGGCGAGCAGCGCGCCGGCCAGGGCGCCGACGGCCGAGCAGGAGACGACGGTGCCGCCGCCGATGCCGGAGCGGCCGCCGTCGGAGGCGACGGCCAGGGTGGCGAACATCAGCGCGCTGAACGCGAAGTTCATCCCGATGCCGAAGATCAGCAGCAGGGTGCGCAGATAGGGCCGGCGCCAGATGAAGGCCAGTCCGGCGGTCAGCTCGGCCCGGCTGAACACCGGTCCGCTCTTCGCGGCGGGCAGCGCCCGGGTCCGCATCAGGGCCACGCAGACCGTGGACAGCAGCAGTCCGACGCCCTCGGCGAGGAACGGCAGCACCGGGTGCCAGGCGAACAGCGCCCCGCCGCCGAGCGGTCCGATCAGCCGGGCGGCGGCGCCGCGCGCCTGCATCCGGGAGGAGGCCTCACGGGCCTGCTCGCCCGGCACCACCGTGCGCAGCAGGGCGCCGGCGGCGGGCCCGTAGACGCTGGAGATCAGCGCCCCGGCGGCGGCGACCAGCAGGACCAGCGGCAGCGGGGTGTGCCCGCGCAGCACGGCGACGACCAGGGCGGCGACCGCGAGCAGGCCGAGGACGTCGCAGATC
>NZ_JBHVET010000371.1:0-8033 GCF_042802135.1 Kitasatospora sp. NPDC057512 | reverse complement strand
GGCCGTGGGACCAGCGGTAGGCGGGGCGGACGGAAGTGACGGCAGGGCCTCTCCCGCGAGTGCGGGGGAGGCCCTGGTGCGTCGGGGGCGGTGGTGTGGGGGTGTGTCGCGGGCCGGGGGTGGGCCGGGCGGTGGGGCAGGGGGTGGGTCGGGGCGCGGGTCAGGGGGCGGACTGGTTCGGCGGGTGGCCGTACGCGGGGCGCAGCTCGGTCGGGGCGGAGGGGTCGGCCGCTCCGGGGGCTGAGGAGAGCGGCCCCGCCGGCGTCGGGTCCGTCGGGTGCTGGACCGACGGGTCGCGCGGGGTGTCGGGGTCGTACGGGCCGGGGGCCTCGTACGGGCCGGGCGCGGACGGTTCGGCCGGGCGGGCCTGGGCCGGGAGCGGCTCGGGGGAGGGCTGGACCGGGTCCAGGGCGGTGCGCCCGGAGGAGTCGCTCAGCTTGATCAGCAGCGCCACCATCAGCCAGTTCGCCAGCAGCGACGAACCGCCGGCGGCCAGGAACGGCAGCGCCTTGCCGGTCAGCGGGACCAGCCCGCTCACCCCGCCGACCACCACGAACACCTGGAGCGCCAGCGCCGCCGACAGGCCGGTGGCCAGCAGCTTGCCGAACGGGTCGGTCAGGCCGATCGCGGTGCGCAGGCCGCGCTGGACCAGCAGCACGTAGACCAGCAGGATCGCCGTCACCCCGGCCAGGCCCAGCTCCTCGCCGATGGTGGTGAAGATGAAGTCGCTGCGCCCGGCGAAGCCGATCAGCCAGGGCCGTCCCGAGCCCAGGCCGGTCCCGGTCATGCCCCCGGTGCCCAGGCTGAACAGCGCTTCGGCGGGCTGCTCGGAGATCGCCTTGTCGTGCACCGGCTTGTAGTAGTCGAGCGGGTGCAGCCAGGCCTCGACGCGGCCGTGCACGTGGGGTTCCACGGTCCCGACCACCGCCGCGCCGCCGACCGCCATCAGCAGGCCGAGCACCACCCAGCTGGTGCGCTCGGTCGCCACGTACAGCATGACGATGAAGACGCCGAAGAAGATCAGCGAGGTGCCCAGGTCGCGCTCGAAGATCAGCACCAGCAGGCTGACCACCCAGATCGCCAGCACCGGGCCGGCGTGCCGGCCGCGCGGCAGGGTCAGCCCCCAGACCTTCCGCCCGGCCAGCGCCAGCGCGTCCCGGGAGGCCATCAGGTACCCCGCGAAGAAGATCGTGATCGCGACCTTCACGAACTCGTCCGGCTCGAAGGAGAGCCCGAACAGCCGGATCCAGCGCTTGGCGCCGAAGCTGTCGCCCGGGGAGAGCACCGGCGCGGCCAGCAGGATCAGCGCACCCGCCATCAGCAGGTAGACGTAGCGCTGGAAGAAGCGGTGGTGCTTGACGAGGACGATCAGCGCGATCGCCGCCGCCACCGAGATGAACACCCACATCAGCTGGGAGGGCGCCGCCGGGAGCTTCTGGTAGTCGCCCTTGGCGGCGTGCGCGGCCTTGTAGCTGAAGTCCAGCCGGTCCAGCAGCACCAGCCCGAAGCCGGTCAGGAAGACGCCCAGCGGCAGGATCAGCGGATCGGCGTACGGGGCGAACCGGCGCACCGCCAGGTGGGCCGCCCCGGCCAGCGCGCCCAGCGCCAGGCCGTGCACCAGCAGCCCGGGCGGCATCCTGCCGGTGAGCGCCAGGCCGGCGTCGATGTGTCCCGCCAGACAGACGGCCACCGCGAGGGCCAGGAGGCCCAGTTCGATGTTGCGGTGGCGCGCCGCCAGCCGGCGGCCGTCGCCGCGTGCAGTGGTTCGCACCCTTGTCATCCCCTTGTCGGCCACGTGGCGGGTCTCGCCGACGGGGCATCCTGCCAGACGTTTGTGTCTTCGCCAGCGGTTGCGGAGAAGGGGGAAGGAGGGCAGAACTTTGCCTGGGCAAAGCTTTGTTGGGGCTTGGTAAAGCTTTGTTCAGGCCCGGGTATAGAGGCGGGCCCCGGGTGCGGCGGGGGCGCGGCGGAGGGACATCATGGCCGGGCGCCGGGGTTCCCGACCGTGGATTCCGGATTGTGGATTCGCGACCGACGGGAGCCGGGGGGATTCGCGACCGGCGGGTTCCCGACCGGCAGGTTCCCGACCGGCGGGTTCCCGACCGGCGGGGGACCACCGGGACAAGCGAGGTGAGCGGGCGGATGGGCGCAGTGCTGGACGGCGCGATCGGTGCTCCGGTGGGCGGATTGGCGGGCGGCCCGGTGCGCGCTCCGGTGGGCGGTCCCGCCTCGGTGCTCGCCTACGGCGGGCCGCCGCCGTGGCAGTGGTCCGACCTGGCGACCTCCTGGACGGCCGAGCCGCTGGTGCTCGCGGTGTCGGTGCTGCTCGGCGCCTGGTACCTGGCGGCGGTGCGCCGCGTCAACCGGGCGGCCGGGGCCGGGACCGGGACTGGGGTCGGGACTGGGGCCGGGGCCGGGTCCGCCGGTGGGCGCTGGCAGCCCACCCGTACCGCCGCGTTCCTCGGCGGGCTGCTGCTGTGGATCTGGTGCACCTGCTCCGGCCTCGGCGTGTACGACCGGATCCTCTTCACCGACCGGGCCGTGCAGGTCGTGCTGCTGCTGATGGTCGTCCCGCTGCTGCTCGCGCTCGGCGCTCCGGTCTCGCTGCTGGTCGAGGCGGCGCCGGCGGCCCGGCGGGAGCGCGTCCTGCGGGCGCTGCGCAGCCGTCCGTCCAAGGTGCTGATGTTCCCGGCGGTCTCCACCGCGCTGCTGATGGCGCCGCCGTGGCTGCTCTACTTCACGCCCTGGTACGAGTGGTCGGTGTCCAGCGGGCTCGGGAACGTGGTGCTGCACCTGGCGCTGGTGCTGCTCGGCCTCGCGTATTTTTGGCCGCGCCTGCAACTCGACCCGGTCGGGCACGAGTACCCGCACCTGGTCGGGTTGTTCATCACCTTCGCCGAGGTGATCTTCGACGCGGGGCTCGGGATCGTGCTGATCTACGGCGGGCACCTGGTCGCCGAGCACTACTACCTGGCGCTCGGGCGGCCGTGGGGGCCGAGCCTGGCGCAGGACCAGACCTGGGGCGGCAACGCGTTCTGGGTGCTGGGCGACCTGGTCGGGCTGCCGTTCCTGGCCGCGTTGGTGCGGCGGATGGTGGTGCAGGGGCGGGAGGAGACCGAGGCGGTGGACGCCGAGCTGGACGCCCGCTTCGCGGCGGCGGCCGAGCGGGCGCGGGCGACGGGGGAGCCGGAGGAAGAGGAGACCGGGATGCGGCCGTGGTGGCTGGACGATCCGAACCTCAAGCACCGGTACGGGGGGTAGGGCGCGTTGGTGGCGGGTCTGCTGGGTGGCGGGGCCTGCCGGGTGGCGGGCCTGGCGGGGTGGCCGGGCGGCTGTTCGCGGCGGGCCAATTGTGGCCCTTCGAGGCCTTCCCGGCGGCCTCTTCCTCGCGTTTCCGCAGGTCAAAAATAGGTTGGCCGGGATCCCCCGGTCCGCTAGCGTGTGACACATCCGGTTCGGGGGCCATTGGGCCGCCCGAGGAGTAGAGAGCAGGAGGTGAACCCCGTGGTCGTTGTCTCCCCGATAGCTGCCCAGGGCAGCACTCGCGTTCACCTCCTCTTCCCGGCCGCCGGCTGAGCCCTTCGCGCCAGCCGTAGCCCGCCGGGACATCTCCTCCCGAAGGGCCACTGCGTTGTTCAACGCTGCCTCCGTTCCGTCGTTCTCTCCTTCTTCTTCCTCCTCCTCGACCTCCGCTGACGCCTCCGGGCTGACCGGCTACGGCTGGACGGCCGAGCTCGCGGAGCTGTTCACCCCGTTCGGCGAGGCCGGGCTGCTCCCGGCGCGGATCGTCCGGGTCGACCGCGGCCAGTGCGACGCCGTCATCGCCGACCCGGAGACGGGCGAGCCGCGCACCGTCCGGTTCGACACCCGGCCGGTGGGCGACGCCGACATGATCAACTGCCCGTGCACGGGCGACTGGGCGGCCGTCGACCTGTACGCCCAGCCGATGGCCTCCGTCGCCGCGCTGCTGCCGCGCTCCACCGCGATCATCCGCAAGGTGGCCGGTAAGCGCTCCGACGGCCAGGTGCTGGCCGCCAACGTCGACACCGTGCTGATCGCCTCCTCCCTCGCGACCGATCCCGACCTCGGCCGGATCGAGCGCTTCCTCGCCCTGGCTTGGGAGTCCGGCGCCGACCCGCTGGTCGTCCTCACCAAGGCCGACCTCGTCGACGACGCCGACTTCATCCGGGCCGACGTCGAGGCGGTCGCCCCCGGGGTCACGGTGGTCGTGGTGAGCGCCGAGACCGGCGAGGGCATGGACGTGCTCCGCGCCTGCACCCCCGGCACCACCGCGGTGATCGGCCAGTCCGGTGTCGGCAAGTCCACGCTCACCAACGCCCTGGCCGGCTCCGCAGTGATGACCGTCCAGGAGGCCCGCGAGGTCGACCAGAAGGGCCGCCACACCACGACCACCCGCGAACTGATCCCGCTGCCCGGCGGGGGCGTGCTGATCGACACCCCCGGGCTGCGCGAAGTCGGCCTCTACGGTGGCGAGGGCGTGGACCTGGCCTTCGCCGACATAGCCGAGCTGGCCGAGGACTGCCGCTTCCACGACTGCGGCCACCACACCGAGCCCGGTTGCGCGGTGCAGGCGGCGCTGGCCGACGGCACCCTGCCGCAGCGCCGGATGGACAGCTACCTCAAGCTCCAGCGCGAGAACGACTGGATCGCCTCGCGGTCGGACGCCCGGGTGGCCAAGGCGCGGCTGAAGAAGTGGAAGACGATCAGCAAGTCGATGCGAGCCGCGGGAGGTCCGGTGAAGCGCTGAACCCCGGCACCGGCCGGCCGCCGCGCCACGGCCGCCGGCCGGCCTCCGCCGGGCCCACCCGGTTCAGCGGAGGTCGGCCGCCAGGCGGAAGCGCTGCAGGACCACCGGAGTGCTGTCGTCCACGGTGAACCCCGGGTCGTCGAGGGCGTCGAGCATCTCCGGGCTGCGCCAGAACCGCTCGTGCACCGCACGCCACTCGGCCACGCTGGTGCACCCCTCGCCTTCGTCCAGGGCGTGCTGGAGGTCGACCTCCGCGAGCGGGACCACGCGGACGTCCGTGGTCTCGATCACGGCGACCCTGCGGCCGTCCGAGTCGAGGACCGCGGAGCGCTCACCGGCCAGCGGCAGGGGCTCGCCCTCGTGGTCGTAGTCGGCGACCAGGCCGGTGGTGCTGGTCTTGGCGCCGTCGAGGATCGCCGCGACCAGCTGGTCCCGCAGCGGGCCGGGGAACGCGAACTCGGCCGGAGGCAGGGCGACGACGCGCGGGTCGTCCGGACCGGTGTAGGAGTGCTGATCGCTCATGCCGCGAGGGTAACGGCGGGACGGTCGGCGGGCCCGGGAATTTCGGGCCCGGCGGCCGGTGCCCGGAGCCCGGCTGCTGGAGCCGGGGCCCGGAGTCCAGGCGCCCGGTGCCCGGTGCCCGGTGCCCGGTGCCTGCTGCCCGGTGCCCGGCGCCGGGCACCCAGGCCCGGTGCGTGCAGGGGGTGCCGTGCGGGTGCTCTCGGGCGCTGGCCGGCGAATGGGTGGGCCGGCAGGTTTCCGGGCCATGGGCCGATGGGCCATAGGTCGATGGGCCATGGGGTGAGGCGGTGGGTGGGTGGGCGGGTGGTGGGAGGGGTGGGGGCGGGGGGAGGGGGAGGGGGGAGGGGGAGGGCCCCCGAAGCGGCGATCGGCGACGATCAACGGTGATGTCCGATTCCCGCCAGTCACCCCCCGCCCAGTGCCGCAAACTGGACAACGTGATCGACGACGACATCCGGTACCGAGCCGTGGACAGCCGCGACTCCCGCTTCGACGGGGTTTTCTTCACGGCGGTCACCTCCACCGGCATCTACTGCCGTCCGAGCTGCCCCGCCGTGACCCCGAAGCGGGTCAACTGCGTCTTCTACCCCAGCGCCGCGGCCGCCCAAGGGGCCGGCTTCCGGGCCTGCCGCCGCTGCCGCCCCGACTCCGTGCCGGGCTCGCCCGAGTGGAACCAGCGCGCCGACCTGGTCGGCCGGGCGATGCGCCTGATCGGCGACGGCGTGGTGGACCGCGAGGGCGTGGCCGGCCTGGCCGACCGCCTCGGCTACAGCTCCCGCCAACTGCAGCGCCAGCTGACCGCCGAGCTGGGCGCCGGCCCGATCGCGCTGGCCCGCGCCCGCCGCGCGCAGACCGCCCGCCTGCTCCTCCAGACCACCGAACTTCCCGTCACCGACATCGCGTTCGCGGCCGGCTTCGCCTCCGTCCGCCAGTTCAACGACACCGTGCGCGAGGTCTACGACCGCACCCCCAGCGGCCTGCGCGCCGAGGTCGCCGCCGGCCGCCGCATCGCGACCCCGGCCGGCGGTCTCACCCTGCGCCTCGCCTACCGCGGCGCGCTGGACAGCGAGCACCTGATCGACTTCCTCGCCCTGCGCGCCGTCCCCGGCGTGGAGGAGGTCGTCCCCGGCGCGCGCCCCGGCGTGCGCGTGTACCGCCGCACCCTCGCGCTCCCGTACGGCCACGGCATCGCCGAGGTCGAGGGCCTGGCGCCGGGCGAGCCGCCCACCCGCGGCTGGCTGGACTGCCGCCTGCTGCTCGCCGACCTGCGCGACCTGCCGACCGCCGTCCAGCGCCTGCGCATCCTCTTCGACCTGGACGCCGACCCGCTCGCGGTCGACGAGCAGTTCGGCGCCGACCCGCTGCTCGGCCCGCTCGTCCGCGAGCGCCCCGGGCTTCGCTCGCCCGGTCACGTGGACCCGCACGAGCTCGCCGTCCGCGCCGTCCTCGGCCAGCAGATCAGCGTCGTCGCCGCCCGTACCCTGGCGGGACGGCTCGCCGAGAAGTACGGCGCCGCGCTGCCCGAGCCCAGTGGCGGCCTGCGCCTGCTCTTCCCGACCGCGGCGGCCCTGGCCGCCGCCGATCCGGAGGACTTCGCGATGCCCGCCGCCCGCCGTCGCGCGCTCATCGGCCTGTGTGCCGCGCTGGCCGAGGGCGCGGTCCGGCTCGACAGCGGGGTCGACCGCGAGGAGGCCGCGGCCGGTCTGCTGGACCTGCCCGGCATCGGTCCCTGGACGGTCGGCTATCTGCGGATGCGGGCCCTGGCCGATCCTGACGTCTTCCTCCCGAGCGACGTGGGCGTCAAGCACGGCCTTCTCCGCCTCGGCGCCGCCGGGGACCCGAAGTCCGCCGCCCGCGCCGCCGAGTCCTGGGCCCCGTGGCGCTCCTACGCCGTCCACCGGCTGTGGGCCGGCCCCGCGACCACCGGCCCCGCAGGCACCGGGACCGACATGAGCACCGACACCGACACGAGCACCGGCATCAGCGACACCAGCAGCACCACCAGCACCAGCACCGGAACGGAGAACGGACGAGCATGAGCACCACCGTCTACACCACCATGGAGAGCCCCTTCGGCCCGCTGCTGCTCAGCGGGGTGCTGCCGGAGGACGGCGGACCGGCCGCGCTGGCCACCGTCACCGCGCCCGGCCAGAAGTACGCGCTGGCCGAGCCCGCCGACGACTGGGTGCGCGACCCCGAGGCGCTCGCCGAGCCGGTCGCCCAGCTGACCGACTACTTCGCGGGCAAGCGCACCGGCTTCGACCTCCCGCTCGCGCCCGAGGGCACCGAGTTCCGCCGCAGGATCTGGGCCGCGCTGGACGAGATCCCGTACGGCACCACCGTCACCTACGGCGAACTCGCCGAGCTGGCCGGGCAGGAGCCGCGCATGGTCCGCGCGGTCGGCGGCGCGGTGGGCGCCAACCCGCTGCTGATCGTCCGGCCCTGCCATCGGGTGCTCGGGGCCAGTGGCGCGCTCACCGGCTTCGCCGCCGGCGTGGACCGCAAGCGCTGGCTGCTGGACCTGGAGGGCGGCACCCTGTTCTGACCGCCGAGGCCCCACGGCAACGCCGAACTCCGGCCCGCGAACGATCAACTCCGAAGGTCCACCCGCCAGTTGTTGCTGCGCATGAACCGCCCGGGCGGGAACTCGAAGTCCGTCTCGCCGAGCAGCGTGAACCCCGCCTTCGCGCAGACCGCGTTGGAGGCGGGGTTGTCCACCGAGGGGAAGGCGTGCAGGTGGGGG
>NZ_JBHVET010000370.1:0-8038 GCF_042802135.1 Kitasatospora sp. NPDC057512 | reverse complement strand
GGGCTTCCCCGGCGGCCAGGCGCCGCGCGGGCAGAACGGCGGGGGCTTCCCCGGCGGGCAGGCCTTCCCGGGCGGCGGCCAGGGCTTCCCGGGCGGCGGCAGCGGCACCGACCACGCCAACGGCCGCCACGAGCGCGGCACCGGCACCGACGGCACGAGCGGCACCGGCGGCCTCCCCGGCGGCACCGTCGGTGGCACGGCCGGCGGCCCGCCCCCCGGCGGCATGGGCGGCCTGCTCGACGGCCCCAAGGTGACCGACGAGGTCGCCGCCATGCTCAAGGAGAACGCCGACCACTACACCTGGGCGGCCGCCGCGATCGGCTCGCAGACCGCGGCCGGCTACCAACTCGCCACCGGCGAACCGGTGATGGCCCTCGGCGGCTTCAACGGCACCGACCCCTCGCTGACCCTGACCGGCTTCCAGCAGTACGTCCAGGAGGGCAAGGTGCACTGGTTCATCGGCGCGGGCGGCTCCCACCGCGGCTTCGGCGGCGGCGCGGGCGGCGAGGGCGGGCAGCAGAGCGAGTCCGCCCAGATCGAGTCCTGGGTGACCGCCCACTTCACCGCGAGGACCATCGGCTCGACCACCTTCTACGACCTGACGGCCCCCACCTCCTGACCGGGGGTCCGCGCCCCCTCCGCACTATCCCCGGTCGGCCCCCGCCGCCCTCAGTCGGACCCGCAGTGGGTGCCCGCCGCCGGCAGCCGCCCGTCCACCAGGAACGCCGTCACGGCCGCCCGGACGCAGCCGCTCTTGTCGTACGCGGTGTGCCCGTCGCCCTCCCGGGTGAGCAGCACGCCGTGCTCCAGCCCGGCGGAGAGCCGCTCGGCCCAGGCGTACGGGGTGACCGGGTCGGCGGTGGAGCCGATCACCAGGAGCGGGGCGCTGCCCGGCGCCCGGACCGGTCGCGGCGGTTCGGCCGGACGGTACGGCCAGGGGCGGCAGTCCGCTTCGAGCAGGGTGCCCACCGGGTCGTGCCCGCTGGTCAGCGGGGCCCGGGCGGCGAGTTCGGCGAGGGCCGGGCGCAGCTCCGCCTCGGTGGGCGGCGGCGGGCCGTCCGCGCAGGAGATGGCGGCGAAGGCGTCGGCCGGGGTCCGGTAGCGGCCGTCCTCGCCGCGGCCGTCGGCGCCGTCGGCGAGGGCGAGCAGGCCGTCGGCGTCGCCCCGGGTGACGGCCGGTTCGAGGGCCTCGCGCAGTCGGGGCCAGGAGCGGCGGCCATCGGAGAGCACGTCCAGGGCGGCGACCCAGCCGAGCGCGGCGGTGAGGGTACGGCCGTCGGCGGCGCGCAGCGGGTGGTCGCGCAGGCCGTCGAGGAAGCGGGCGAGGCGCTGCGGGGCGGCGGCCGGGTCGGCGCCGAGCGGGCAGGCCGTCCCGTCCTCGGTGGCGCAGTCGGCGGCGAAGGCCCGGCGCCCGGTCGCGGCGGCGACGGCGGCTTCGCCGCCGAGCCGCGCCGCGGGGGCGCTGTGGTCGACGGCGCCGTCGAGGACGAGCCGGCCGGTGCGGTCGGGGAACTCCTCGGCGTAGCGGGCGCCGAGGTGGGTGCCGTAGGAGAAGCCGAGGAAGTCCAGCCGGCGTTCGCCGAGGGCGCCGCGCAGCACGTCGAGGTCGCGGGCGGTGTCGCGGGTGCCGAGGTGCGGGAGCAGGTCGGCGTGCCGGGCGCGGCAGGCCTCGGCGAGGATCCGGCCGTGGTCGTAGGCCGGGTCGTCGGTGGCGTTCCACTGGTCGCGGGTGCGGTCGTCCAGGCAGTGGACGGGGGTGGTGTCGCCGGCGCCGCGCGGGTCGAAGCCGACCAGGTCGTACCGGTCGTGCAGCGGCCCCTGGTAGCTCTGCCAGCCCCAACGGAGCATGTTGACACCGGAGTTGCCGGGGCCGCCGGGGTTGAGCAGCAGGGCGCCGAGCCGCCGCTTCGGGTCGGCGGCGGGCACCTTGGCGAGGGCGACGTCGACGGTGCGGCCACCCGGGTCGGCGTAGTCCAGCGGGACCTTGAGGGTGGCGCACCGCACGGCGGCCGCGTCCTGGTCGCCGCCGTCCTCGCCGGGGCAGTTCCGCCAGTCGATCCGCTGGTCGTAGAGCGCGCGCAGGGCGGGGGCCGCGGTGGCGGCGACCCGTTCGTCCAGCGGCGGGCGGGCGGCCGGACGGGCGGCGCCCGTGCAGCCGCTCGACAGCGTGAGGGCGAGGGCGGCGGCGAGGGCGGGCACGGCGCGCCCGGCCGACCGGGGGAGCGGAGAGATCATCGGGGCCACCGCCCACGAATACCATCCGGCCCGCGCCCGGCCGTCACCGGGGGCACACCGCACCCGCCCTTCGAGGGCTCGGATTGACGTTTCGTCAGCCGCCGCACAGCTGGAGCATGGTCTTCTTGTCGGCCTCGGTGACGGGCAGCTGGTACTTCAGCGAGACCTGGGCGAAGCGCACCGCGTAGGAGCAGCGGATCTCGGTGTTGGCGGGTAGCCAGGAGGCCGGGCCGGAGTCGCCCTTGGAGGCGTTCTGCGAACCGTCGGCGGGGATCAGGTTCAGCGGGTCGTTGGCGATCTGGACGCGCTTGGCCTTGTCCCACTTGCTGGCGCCCATCTGCCAGTCGTAGGAGAGCGGCATCACGTGGTCGATCTGGATCTTGGAGGCCTGCTGCTTGCTCCACTGGACGCTCTTGCCGGTGTACGGGTCCCAGATGGTCATCGCGGTGACCGTGCAGTCCGAGCCGTCCTTGTGCTCGACGGCGGTGCCGTCCCGGGCCAGCAGGTCGTTGCGGGTGTCGCACTTGTTGCCGCCGAACGGGACGCCCTCGACGTTGTCCGTCCAGGCGGGGCCGAACTCGTTGCGGTCGTAGCCGTCCTTGGTGCCGACGGCGGCGGTGGTCACCTTGGCGATGACGTCCCGGCCGGCCTTCTGCTCCTCGGGGGTGGTCAGCGGCGCCAGGCCGGGCTTGGTGCCGTCCGGGTTCTGCAGCGGGCTGGTGCCGGTGGCCCCGGCGGCGGCGGTGCCGCCGTTGGCCTTGGGGCCGGTCGACTTGTGGTCGCGGCCGCCGATCAGCCAGCCGACCAGCGCGAGCACGCATATCAGGAAAACGGTGGCGGCGGACAGCGTGGAGCGGCGGGCGGGCACGGAGAACTCCGGAGGTCAGGGGCGGGTTGACGGCAAGCCAGCAGACCAGCCGCCCGGGGGCAGGTCAAGCCGACGCCACGCGATCCCGCCGAGCATGTCGAAGCTCACACCCGCTCACATCGCCGGGCCGGGCCCGGCCCGGCCGGCGGCCGAACCGTCGGGGTGCGGCCGCCGCGCACGGCCTGCGCTTGTGGCTTCCCACAATGCGCGCCCCGGCCCCGACCGGGCAGGCTGGCCCCATGCAGACCGCACCGACACCCGCCGGACCGGGCCCGGTCGCCGCCCTGGTGCTCGCCGCCGGGGGCGGGCGGCGCCTCGGCGGGCGGCCCAAGGCGCTGCTCCGGTACCGGGGCAGGCCGCTGGTGGAGCACGCGGTGGCGGTGGTCCGGGCCGGCGGCTGCGCGGAGGTCACGGTGGTGCTGGGCGCGGCGGGCGAGCGGGTCCGGGCCACCGCGCACCTGCCGGGCTGCCGACTGGTCGGCAACCCCGACTGGGCGCAGGGCATGGGCACCTCGCTGCGGGCCGGCCTGGCCGCGCTGCCGCCGCACGCCTCGGCGGCGCTGGTGATGCTGGTGGACACCCCCGGCGTCACCCCGGCCGCGGTGGCCCGGCTGCTGGCCGCCCACCGGGCGGGCGCCGAACTGGCCGCGGCGGCCTACGAGGGGCGGCGCGGGCACCCGGTGCTGATCGGCGCCCGGCACTTCGCCGAGGCGGCGGCGGGCGCCCGCGGCGACGCCGGGGCCCGCGCCCTGCTGACGGCGCGCGCCGCGGAGCTCGTCCTGGTCGAGTGCGCCGACGTCGCCGCCCCGGACGATCTCGACACCCCCGCCGACCTGGCCCGCTGGTCCGCCGGCTGAACGTCCCGCTCCGCTCCGCCGGGCATCCCCCTCCGGAAGGATTCCTTCCCTACCCGGGCGGGCAGGAGCCCCTGATCCGTCCCTGAGGATTGCCCCATTCCGCGTCCTGCGCCGGACATTTCGGGGAGCATGGGAGACGTTCCACCCACCCGACACCGACGGACGGAGCCCGCGATGGCCGGACTGCCCGACGACTTCACCGGACACGACCCCGCGCGGCCGGGGCCCGGCGGTGGCGCCCGGGCGATCCGCTGCCCCGCCTGCCGCCGCGAGCACCTCTACGAACCGCCCTCCCTGCCCTGTCCGTGCGGGGCCTCGCTCAAGGTGCCGCTGCTGCGCGGCGGGGTGCCGGTGCAGGTGCGCTTCCGCTCCTGGGAGGACTCCTGGCTGAGCATGCGCTGCCCGCACTGCGGCCGCTCCGACCAGTGGCCGCAGCCCGAGTTCACCTGCAACTGCGGCGCCACCGTCCGGCTGCCGGTGGACCGCGCCACCCGGCTGGGCACCGGCACCGCCGCCCCGCTCGCCGCCCCCGGCCCGCAGGCCGCCCGCCCGTACCCGGCCCACCCGGCGAACGCGCCCGCCCCGGCCCCGCCCGCGCCGTCCCCCACCGGCCGCTCCCGCCCGTTCCGGCACCGCGCGCCGTTCCGTCCGCACCCGGTGCGCACCTCGCAGGACGCGGTGTTCACCGCCGCCCGCTACCTGGAGTGGCTCGGCTTCGACGACCTGGAGCTCACCGAGGCCCAGGAGCGCGACGGGGTCACCCTGCTGGGCGGCCGGATGGTCGCCCAGGTGGACACCTGGACCGAGCCCGCCGACGTGAAGTCGGTCGAGTGCCTCTGGCTCCAGACCCTGCACGCCGAGGAGATGGCCGCCGCGATGTTCACCCTCGCGGGCTATTCGCACCAGGCCACCGTGCGCGGCGAACAGCTGCTGGTGGCCCTGTTCAGTCTGGACCTGGCGGGTGTGCCGCAGCCCGCGAACGGCGCCGCCGAGGCCCTGATGGAGACCGGCTGGACCTCCTGACCCACCGGGCGGCCCCGCCGGGCCGCCCCACCGGCCCCCTCCGGACCCTTTTCCCTCGCGCACCCCTAGATCATTTCTCTTCCAAAAGCAACAACCTTCGCTCGTGATCTGGTGCACAAGCTCACCCCCGTGTTGAATTGCCGCCACAGCGCGGGCCTTTCGCCCTGTCGTCGCCATGCGTGCGGGTCGTGGCGACAGGGCCTCAGGGGCAGGTCCGCGCCCATGCCGGATGGCGCACACAAGGAGGTGGCGTTGTCGGAGCACGGATGGGACCCGAGCAACCCGGACGGGCGGGGGCGGGCGGCAGCGGAGGAGCCGGGTGACACCGTGTGGCGGCTGAGGTCCCGGGGGTGCTGGCAGGAGGCCGCCGAACTACTGCGACCGACCGCCGAGCACGACCCGGACGCGGCCCTGGGGCGGGCCGAACTCCTCATCGAGCAGTGCCTGTTCACCGCCGCGAACTGGACCCAGGCGGAACAGGCGCTGCGCCTGGCGGAGGCCCTGGCCTCCGGCACCGAGCAGCGCGCGGCCGCCGCCTGCGCCCGCGGCTTCCTCGCGTACGTGGCGAGCGTCCTCGGCCCGCGGGACCGGCTGGACGAGGCACAGGCGGCGCTCGGCCGCACCTCGGCCCTGCTGCCGCCGGACGCCCCGGGCCGCCCGCTGCTGGACTTCCGGCGCGGGCTGGTCGCCGAGAACCTGCTGCGCGACCGCAGCGCCGCCTGGATCGCCTACCGGCGGGCGCACGAGGGCGCCGGCGAGCGCGGGGACGAACTGCTGCGCTCGTACACCTGGCGGCACCTGGCCGCGCTGGCGCTCTCGCGCGGGGAGCGCGGGAACGCCCGGGAGGGCTTCGACGCCTCCCTGCGGCTGCGCGAGCAACTCGGCTTCACGGTCGGGGTGGCGCCGGCGCTCGCGGCGCTCGCCGAGGTGTCCGAGCCGCCCGAGGCCGCGCGGCTGCGGGCCGAGGCGACCCGGCTGGTGGACGCCCTGGGCGGCGTGCCGGTCTGGCTCGCGCGCCAACTGAACGCCCTCCGCACACCCGGTGCTCCCCCGGACGGGCGCATCACCAGCGAGACCGGGGGGACGATCAGCTAAGGTGAGGCTAACCTGGCCGGGGGGAGCAGTACCCCGGCCGGGTCGCCTTGCCGTTCCCCGGGCACCGCCATGCCCCGGTCCGGCCGCGTCCGGCGCCGCCACCACCCGGCCGGGCACCGCCGGGCGGACCATGGGCGCCCCGGTCGACCCGATGGGGCCGTCCATGACCGCGAGCAGCACCCGGCCCGGCCCCAGGCCGCGCGTCCCCCGCACCACCGGGGCGCGCACCCCCGCCCCCACCGCCCCGGGCGCCCCCTCGTACCACCGGCTGTCCGGACTCACCCCCGTCCTGACGGTGCGCTGCGCGCCGCCCCGGCGCGACGGCGGCTGGCTGCCCGCCGCCGACCTCGCCGCCCGCCCCGAGGCGGTGCGCGAGCTGATCGCCCACGACGCCCGGCAGGGCCTCGCCCGCTACGGGCAGCCGCTGCGCCCGGACGTCGCGGCCGGCTTCGGGCTGCACCGCTTCGTCTGGCCAGTCTCGCTGCTGTTCACGCTGCCGTGGTTCCTGGAGCGGCGCGTCCCGCTGCTCGGCCTCGGGGACGTCGCGCTGCGCCGGCACCCCGACGCGGTCGAACTGACCGTCCGCCCGGCGGAGTTCGCCTGCCTTCCGGACGACCCGGCTGCCGGGACGGCGGCGGGTTCGAAGCCCGGGATGGCGGCGGGCCCGGGGTGGGCCCGGACGGTGCCGGACGAGGCGGCGCTGGCCGCCGCGCTGCGGTCCGCGCTGGGCTCCTTCCTGGCCCCGGTGCTGACCGCCTTCGGCCCGGAGGCGCGGCGCGGGCCCCGGGTGCTGTGGGCGATGGCCACCGACGCGGTGGTGGAGGGGCTCTGCTACGCGGGCGGGCTGCTCGGGGAGCAGGAGCGGGCGCGCGCCGAACTGTCCGCGCTGCTGGCGCCCGGCGAGCCCCTCGACCCCGCGCGCACGCCCGGCGCGGGCGACCGCCCCGCTCCGGCCCCGGCCCCCTTCACCCCGGGCGCCGGATTCGCGCCCCCGGCGCCCGGGAGCGGCGGCGCTCCGGCCCTGGAGCGCTCCCGGGCCAGTTGCTGCCTCGTCTACACCGCGGATCCGAAGGACATGTGCGGCGGCTGTCCGCGCGTCACGCGGCGTTGACGAAAACCTGTCCGATATCAGATCCGAAAAGCCCGTGATTGCAGGAAGAACCCGCCTCCTATTCCCATGACCATGCGATGGTCACCGGGTCAGAAATCCCTCTCCTCAGCGCATTGACGGTGAATCGGCCATTTCCTCGCCGCGCGTCCGCCATGATGGTCCCCGCCATCACGACGCAGGAAAGCGACGCAGGAAAGCGAGGCTGGTTCCGGCGATGAAATTGTCCGACATACCGCTCGGATGGGCGATCACCGTGGTCGTGGGGCTGCTGGTCAGCGCACTCCTGGTGGCCCTGCTCCGCAGCCGGGGGTCCGCCTCCGCCACCGCCGGTCCGGATTCCTGGGAGCGTTCCGAGGAACGGCGCCGCCGCAAGGAATCCCTGTACGGCGGCGCCTCCTACACCCTGTTGTTCTGCTGCGCGGGCGTCGCGGCCGCCCTCTCCTTCCACGGCCTGGTCGGCTTCGGCGTGCAGAACCTGGGCCTGTCCGGCGGCTGGGAGTACCTCGTCCCGTTCGGCCTGGACGGCGCGGCGATGTTCTGCTCGGTGCTCGCCGTCCGCGAGGCCAGCCACGGCGACGCGGCGCTCGGCTCCCGGCTGCTGGTCTGGCTCTTCGCCGGCGCCTCGGCCTGGTTCAACTGGGTGCACGCCCCACGCGGCCTGACCCACGCCGGCGCCCCGCAGTTCTTCTCCGGCATGTCCCTCTCCGCGGCGATCCTCTTCGACCGGGCGCTCAAGCAGACTCGCCGGGCCGCACTGCGCGAGCAGGGCCTGGTGCCGCGCCCGCTGCCGCAGATCCGCATCGTCCGCTGGCTGCGCGCCCCGCGCGAGACCTACGCGGCCTGGTCGCT
>NZ_JBHVET010000369.1:0-8075 GCF_042802135.1 Kitasatospora sp. NPDC057512 | reverse complement strand
CGACCGTTCCCCGGGGGCCGTACGATCGCGGGCATGGCCCACGACCCGCGCGACCTCGACGAATCCTTCCTCGCCTTCTGGCGGGAACGGCACATCTCCACGCTGACCACCACCCGCCCGGACGGCACGCCGCACGTGGTGCCGGTCGGTGTGACGTACCAGCCGGAGACGGGGACCGCCCGGGTGATCACCAGCCGCACCAGCCGCAAGGCCCGCAACGTCGCCGAGGCCGGGCCGGAGGGCCTGCGCGTCGCGGTCTGCCAGGTGGCCGGGGCCCGTTGGTCGACCCTGGAGGGCGTGGCGGTCGTCCGCGAGGAGCCCGAGCAGGTCGCCGAGGCGGAGCGCCGGTACGCCGAGCGCTACCGCGAACCGCGGGTCAACCCGGACCGGGTGGTCATCGAGATCGCCGTCGACCGCGTCCTCGGACGGGCCTGATCGCAGCCCGTTCCGGAAGCCGAACTCCGGCTTCTGGTACCGGCGTTGCCGCCGTTGCCGGACGGGCGACGGCGGCGCCCGCCGTCCTCAGCACGGAACTGCCTCACACGGTGAGGGAATCGTCACTGTCGGTGACGTGAATGCGACATTAAGATTCCGAACTTGCCTCTGCTGCTTCTTCCACGGCGGCGCATTGATGTGATCTGATTGGCGGTGCACGCTCAAAGCGAGGCGATGGGGGAGTACTGCACCCGCCTCGGCAACTCGGGGGAACGACACCGGGTGCGCGATTCCGCCGCACCTGAAGGTGAGCACTCGGGAGGGGGGAATGGATCGGTGTGCGGGTGTGCCGGACGGCAGCCCGACGTTCTCCGACTGGAGCTGCGGTACCGGTAGTCCGCGCGTGCGGCCGGGGCTGGCCTGACGGTCCGGGGTAGCGGCTTGTCGACGCCTTTTCGGGCGTTGCGGAGCCGGCCTCTTGGGCTGCCCATTCACCGCCGCCGATGGCGGAAAACAGCGACACCCCGCCGAACCGTCCTGCTGTCGGCCCTTGATTCGGGCCGCGCGAATTTCCCGGCGACCCGGCACGGCGACCCCCGCGGGTCGATCACCGTGTTCTCGGGTCAGAGGTTCTGATCACGATTCAACTTGCCCTGGGGTGACCACGGAACCACGCCGTGGCGCTCCGTCATGAGGAAGGTGCATCGAGTCATGTCTTCTGCAAGCACCGCGCCACAAGAACTGGACTGGACCCTCGAAGAGGGCAAGCCGGCGACCCTCGTCGTCCCTCGATTCGAAGGCGCCGAAGCGGCCTGCGCGTGGCTGAACGCGCTCCTGCCCGACCTCCGTACCGCGCTTCAAAGGTACGGCGCGCTGTACCTGCGCGGCCTCCCGGTCGCCTCCGTCGAGGACTTCGCGCTCGTCCGGGACGTCCTCATCCCGCAGCGGACGCCCTACCGGGAGAAGGCGACGCCGCGCAGCAGCTTCGGCAACGACGTCTACTCGTCCACCGACCTGCCGCCGGCCCAGTCGATCCGGATGCACAACGAGAACAGCTACACCCTGACGTTCCCCGGGCTCCTGATGTTCGCCTGCCTCATCGCTCCCGAGGAGGGCGGGGCGACGCCGGTGGCGGATTGCCGGGAGGTCCTGCGGCACCTGCCCGCCCCCCTGGTCGAGCGCATTCGCTCCCACGGCTGGACCCTGCACCGGAGTTACTCCGAGCACATCTCCGTGAGCTGGGAAAAGGCATTCGCGACCGAGCGCCGCGAGGAGGTCGAGCAGTACTGCTCGGAGAACCTGATCTCCTGCCGCTGGGACGGCGAGGGAAATCTGAAAACGGTGCAGCGGCGGCCCGGTATCGTCCGGCACCCGGCGACCGACGAGGAGGTCTGGTTCAACCACATGGCCTTCTGGAATTCCTGGTCATTGGACGAGGAACTCCGCGAGACGCTCGTGGACGAATTCGGGGCGGACGGCCTGCCGTTCGAAACCGGCGTGGCCGACGGGAAGCCCCTGACCCGGGACGAGCTCGACACCATCAACGCCGCCTACGCCGAGGCCACGGTGCGCCGGACCTGGCAGCCGGGCGACGTCATGCTCGTCGACAACGTGCTCACGGCGCACGGCCGCGACCCGTTCCGGGGCGACCGGAAGATCGTCGTCGCGATGGGAAACCCCGTCGAACTCGACGACTGCCGGCCCACCGTGGCGGCCTCGGCGGAGAGCGGCGGTGCCGCGTGAGCATCACCGAGGAGCCCCTGGCCCCGTCGACCCGGACCGCCCCCGTCGACCCGATGGTCCGCTTCCGGCGGGCGGTCGAATCGACCCCGGATCGGATGGCCGTACGCGGGACCGACCGGACCCTGACCTTCGCCGAACTCGACCGGAACGTCCGGCAGTTGGCCGGGCAGCTGGCCGAGCGTGGGCTCGGCCGCGGCGCCCGGGTGGGCGTCAGCATGCACCGCGGCGCGGACCTCGTCGTCGCCCTGCTCGCCGTGTGGCGGATCGGTGCCGCCTACGTGCCGCTGGACCCGGCCTACCCGCAGGAGCGGCTCACCCACATGGTGACGAGCGCCGGCCTGCGGACCGTCCTGGCGGAGCCCGGCAACGGGCCGTCCTGGCCCGCCGGAGTCGACGTCCTCACCCTCGCGGACGCCCTCTCCGCGCCGGCCACGGCCGCGGACGCGCCGGCGGCGCAGGCCTCCCCGGCCGACCCGGCGTACGTGATCTTCACCTCCGGCTCGACCGGGACGCCCAAGGGCGTCGAGGCCACCCGGGGCGGCGTGGCCGCGCTCGCCGCGGACCTGGAGGACGCCGGCTTCTACGCCGACCGGCCGCGCGTGGTGGCCTGGAACGCGAGCATCTCCTTCGACGCCTCCGTCCAGCAGTGGGCCCGGATCTGCCGGGGCGACAGCATCGTGGTGATCGGCGAGAACGAGCGCACCGACCCGGCCGTGCTGCGCGCCCTGCTCGACGAGCACGCCGTCGACGACCTGGACCTGACGCCCTCGCACTGGGAGGTGCTGCGCGAGGCCCTCCTCGCCCCCACCGCCGACGGCCGCGTGCTGCGGCTGTTCATGGGCGGCGAGCCGGTGCCCGCCGAGGTCTGGCGGGAGCTGGGCGAGGCCCGCGCCGCCGGGACGGTCGAGGCGATCAACCTGTACGGCCCCACCGAGTGCACGGTGGACGCCACCGCGGGCTGGATCACCGGCGAGGGCCCGCACATCGGCCTCCCGCTGCCCGGGTTCACCGCCCACGTGCTCGACGGGCACCTGCGCGCCGCGCCCGTCGGCGAGCCGGGCGAGCTCTACCTGGCCGGACCCTCCGTGACCAACGGCTACGTCGGCCGGCCCGCGCTGACCGCGCAGCGGTTCGTCGCCGACCCGGACGGCGCCGGCCGCCGGATGTACCGCACCGGCGACCGGGTGCGGCTGCGCCCGGACGGCGCCATCGACTACCTCGGCCGGGTCGACCGGCAGATCAAGATCCGCGGCTACCGGGTGGAACTGGGCGAGATCGAGGCCGCGCTCGCCGCGCACCCGGGGGTCAGGACCGCCGCCGTCGTCCTGCACGTCACCGCGACCGCCGGCGACCAGCTGGTCGGGTACGTCGTCCCGGAGGGCGGGAACGCCCCGCACGCCCGGGAGCTCCAGGAGCACCTGGGCGGCCTGCTGCCGTCGTTCATGGTCCCGTCGGCCTTCGTCACGCTGGAGGCCATGCCGCTGAGCGTGAACGGCAAGGTGGACCACCGGGCCCTGCCCGCCGTGGACGAGGCCCTGTGGGCCGACGGCGGACCGGAGGCGGGGGACGAGCCGCAGGGCGAGTTCGAGACCCTGATTGCCGGCGTGTGGTCCGAGGTGCTCGGCCGGCAGCGGATCAGTCCCACCGACAACTTCTTCTCGCTGGGCGGCCACTCGCTCATCGCGCTGCGCGTCATCGGCCGGCTGAAGAAGCAGTTCGGCATCACCGTGTCCACGAAGGAGGTCTACCAGCACCCCGAACTGCGCGGGCTGGCGGCCTTCGTGGAGTCCCGTCGGACGGAGGGCAAGTGAACACCGCACAGGACACCACCGTCATCAGCATCCGGCGCCCGGAGGGGGCCGCGCTGACGCTGATCTGCCTGGGCTTCTGCGGCGGCGGGACGGCCTCCTACCACCTGTGGAGCGACGCCGTGCCGGCCGACATCGCCCTGTCGGCGATCTGCTACCCGGGCCGGGAGGGCAGGTTCCTGGAGGACTTCGCCACCGACTGGGAGGAACTGGCCCAGGACGCCACCGCGGCCGTGCTGTCCGCCGTCGACGGCCCGTACGTGCTCTTCGGGCACAGCATGGGCGGCTGGATGGCCTTCGACGTCGCCGCGCGGATCGAGGGCGCCGGCGGGCCGCTGCCGCTGAACCTGGTCGTCTCCTCGGCCAACGCGCCCGCCCGGGGGCTGACGCCCCGCGACATGTTCCCGTCCCAGCAGGACGACGACGACGGCCTGCTGCTCTGGATGAAGACCCACGGGCTGATGCCGGCGCACGTCCTGGAGGACCCCGAACTCCAGGAGATGGCCGTCGAGTTGATGCGCGCCGACATCCGGGTCCGGGACACCTTCCGGTACACCGAGGGTGCCACCGTCAGCATGCCGGTGCAGATGCTGTCGGGTGCCGACGACGACGTCATCGAGGCCACCGCGGGCGAGCAGTGGCGCGCGCTGGCCCTGGGCGAGTACCGCCACGACGTCCTTCCCGGCGGGCACTTCTACACCCCGGAGGTCTGGAAGACCCTGCCCTCCAGGATCGCCGCCCTCGACCCCCGCGAGAGGAGCCGACGGTGAGCACCGACGCCACGCTCGACGTGATCGTCAGCGGCACCGAGTCGGACTCCCACACCTGGAACCTCGTCTTCCTCCAGCTCCAACTGGAGGACTGGGGACACCGGGTGCGGAATCTCGGCCCGTGTCTGCCGGGCGCGGAACTGGCGGCGGAGTGCCGGCGCGGGGCCCCCGACCTCATCGTGCTCAGCAGCGTCAACGGCCACGGCGAGAGCGACGGGCTGTCCGCCGTCGCGGAGCTGCGCGCCGTCCCGGAGCTCGCCGACACGCCGATCGTCATCGGCGGGAAGCTCGGCACGGGCAGGCAGCTGCGGGCCGGGCCGGGCGGCGGGGGCGGCGAGTCCATGACGCGCCGGCTGCTGAACGCCGGGTTCTCCGCGGTCTTCCACGAGTCGGCCGGACTGCCGGAGTTCGAGCGGTACGTCTCCGCCCTCGGCGCCGTGCGGGCGGGGCGGGCCGGCCGCATCCTGGAGGAGCTCCGCGCCGCCCCCACGCCATGAACGACGCGCCGGTCAACGCGTTCGCCGACTTCGTCCGACGGTCGCACGCCCGGGGCGACCTGGTGGTGCAGCCGCGGATGGGCTTCGGCGACCCGCTGGCCATGCGGGAGGGGCTGGTCGCCGTCAAGGCGGCCAACGCCACCACGGTCGGCACGATCACCCTGGACAGCTACACCCGGCTCGGCAAGCTCGCCGACGCCCGGCGGGCCGTCGACGGGGGCGGCGACCTCAACGGGTACCCGATCAGGACCCACCCCCCGGCGACCAACCGGGGGGTGCTGGCGGGCGTGCGCGAGCGCGACTTCCCGGTCCAGGTGCGGCACGGGTCGGCGAGCCCCTACGGCATCATCGCGGCCTCGCTGGAAGCGGGGCTCGACACCACCGAAGGCGGCCCGGTCTCCTACTGCCTGCCGTACGGCCGCCTGCCGCTGCGCGAGGCGGTGCGGAACTGGGAACGGTCCTGCGAGCTGATGGTCCGGGCCCGCGACCGCGAGGTCGAACCGCACGTCGAGACCTTCGGCGGCTGCATGCTCGGCCAGCTCTGCCCGCCCGGCCTGCTGGTGGCGATCAGCGTCCTGGAGGGCCTGTTCTTCCGCCAGCACGGACTGCGCAGCATCTCGCTGAGCTACGCGCAGCAGACCAACGCCGAGCAGGACCGGGAGGCGGTGCTGGCCCTGCGCCGGCTCGCCGGCCTGCTGCTGCCGGACGTCGACCGCCACATCGTGATCTACAACTACATGGGGGTCTACCCCGCCACCCGCTCGGGCGCCCTGCTGCTGCTGGAGCAGGCCGCCGAGCTCGCGGTGCGCACCGGGGCGGAGCGGCTCATCGTCAAGACGGCGGCCGAGGCGCACCGCATCCCCACCGTCCGGGAGAACGTCGAGGCCCTGGAGATCGCGGCGCTCGCCGCCCAGAACGCGGGCGGATCGGCGCCGGCCGACACCGGGGCGGGCAGCGAGGTCCTGGACGAGGCGACCGCGCTCGTGGACACCGTCCTCGGCCTGAACGCGGACGTGGGCGCCGCCCTGGTGGAGGCGTTCGCCCGGGGACTGCTGGACGTCCCGTACTGCCTGCACCCGGACAACGCCGGGCGGGCCAGGAGCTACATCGAGTCCGACGGGCGGCTGCGCTGGTCGCACACCGGCGCCCTGCCCGTACGGCCGCACGGGCGGTCCGCCGGCGACCGCTCGATGAGCGCGTCGGAGCTGCTCCGGGCCCTGTCCCACGTGGCGCGGTCGTTCGACGAGCGCGCCGCCACCACGCTGGACCGGCTCCCCGGGATCCCCGGCTGAACCGCCTGCCGCAACCGCAGGACCAGAGACCGCAGAAACCAGAGACCGCAGGACCAGAGACCGCAGGACCAGAGAACCGAAGGAAGAGACCCCTTGACCAGCGAGTTCGAGTCTGCACGGCCCGGTGCACTGCCGGACCACCTCAAGAACCCCGTGACCCGGTCCGTGCTGCGGATCCAGAACCAGATCGTCCAGGCGGGCCGCGAACTACTCCTCGGCGAGGGGTTCGTGGAGCTGCTGCCGCCGATCATCGGACCGGTGACGGACCCGGGCGGCCGGGGCGCCAAGCAGGTGGACGTCGACTTCTACGGCCACCGCTACAAGCTGATGACCAGCGCGATCCTCTACAAGCAGGCGTCGCTGCTCGCCTTCGACAAGGTGTTCTACGTCGCGCCGAACGTCCGGCTCGAACCCCTGGAGACCGCGAACATCGGCCGCCACCTGGCGGAGTTCCACCAGTTCGACGTGGAGATCGCCGGCGCCACCCAGCAGGACGCCATGGGGGTGGCACAGTCCATCGTGACCGCGGCGGTCGAGCGCGTGGTGCGGACGCTGGGCGACGACCTGGACGCCCTGGGCCGCGATGCGGACGCCTTCACCCCGCTGCTCACCCGCGACGCCCCGTTCGAGCGGATCAGCCACGGCGACGCGATGGCCGAGCTGGCGCGGCTGGGCCACGAGCAGAACCACGACGCCGAGATCGACTGGCAGGGCGAGGGCCTGCTCTCGCACAAGTCCGACGCGCCGTTCTTCATCGTCGACTACCCCAAGGGCTCGCGCGGCTTCTACGACCGCGAGGACCCGCGGCGCCCGGAGGTCCTGCGCAACTTCGACCTCATCGCCCCCGAGGGCTTCGGCGAACTGATCAGCGGCAGCGAGCGGGAGTTCGACTACGCGCGGATCATCGCCCGGATGCGGGAGAGTGGCGAGAACCCGGCCAAGTACGAGTGGTACCTGAAGATGGTCCGCGAGGGGATCCCGGGCAGCGCCGGTTTCGGAATCGGCATCGAGCGGCTCACCCGCTACGTCGCCGGACTGGACGCGGTGTGGCAGGCCACCCCGTTCCCGAAGGTCCCCGGGGTGGTCTCGCCGTGAGCGGGGTGCTGAGCGCCCCGGGGTTCCCGGAGGCGGCGATCCGGTCCCGGGCCAGGGAGGGCGCCGCCCGCGCGTTCCCCCCGACGGACGGCTACGGCCTGACGCTGTTCGGCGCCGGCGGCACGGGCGGCGACGCGGGCGGCGGCACGGGCGGCAACGCGGGCGGCGACGCGCAGTCGGCGGCGACCCGAGGCGGGGACGCGCTGGACGCGATGCGCCTGGTCCCGCCGGTCTTCGTGCCCCAGCGGCTGGAGAAGCTCACCGACCTGGCCCGCGAACCGCTCTACGGCGACGTCGAACTCGCCACCGACATCGGCGGGTTCCGGTCGTCGCTGCCCGTGTACGTGTCGGCCTTCGGCTCCACCCAGGTCGCCTCCTCCGGACTGGGCCTGGCGGCCAGCCGCCAGGCCGGGCGCCTGGGCATCCCGCTGGTCA
>NZ_JBHVET010000368.1:0-8076 GCF_042802135.1 Kitasatospora sp. NPDC057512 | reverse complement strand
CCCTGCACCTGGGCAATAAAAATGGACTAGACCAACTCGCCCGTCAAGGGGTGCTGTTGGGCCTTGAGCCCCGCTTAAGGTTCCGCACCCGCGCTGAGCTGGGCGGCCGGGGCCCGGCTCAATAACGGACGGCGTTGGCCACCTCGGCCTTGACCGTGCCGGACAGGTCCCGGTTGGCGTGCGCGGTGGCCTGGGCGCTCTGCCCGACGGCGACGTCCTGGACGGTCACCGCGGTCGCGTCCAGCACCTTGCCGGACTCGTCGGTGAAGTCCAGCTGGATCACGTACCGGTACGACTGCTGCCCGTGGTTGGTGACGGTCAGCGACGCCTGCGGCTTGCCGTCCGAACCGGTGGCCACCGCCCCGACCGCGACGTCCCCCTTGGCGTCCAGCCCGCCCTTGATCCCGGCGACGGCCGAGGAGGCCGCCGACACCGCCGCCGAGGCCTGCGCCTCCGCCGAGGCGATCGCCGCACCCGCCCCGCCGGCCGCCGAGGCCAGCGCCGAGGCCGCGGAGGCGGCGGCGCTCGCACCCCGCTCCACCGCGGCCGCCGCCTCGGAGGCCACACTGCTCGCGCTCTTGCCGGAGGAGCAGCCCGCGAGCGTCGCCACACCGACCACCGCGGCGGCCAACACCCCTGCCACCGCCCGCCGTTGGCGGCGCATCGGCGGTGCGTCCAGGTCCTGGGCGGTGGCCCTCGGCGGGGTACAGGCCCTCGCGCGGGTGAGCGGCTGGCGGTCCATGCGGTCCCTCGTTTCCGGTCGGCGCCGGGCTGCCCGGCACACCTCCCGGCCCACCCTCCGAGGGCGGGCGGGCCTCCGCCAGCAGGGCTGCTGCCTCCGGGTGAACCGGCCCCCGCACCCGCCTCCGGAGAGCCCGCTACGAGAGCCCCGAGCCCTCCTGCGCGTCCGCCTCCACCGCGGCCCGCTCCTCGCGCAGCCGCACCTGGTGCCGGCGCCGGGCGACCACGCCGTACGCCCCGGCGGCGCTCGCCACGAAGGACGCCAGCCCGACCCACGGCCGGTCGAAGACGTGGCCGGTCAGGTGGTCCAGCGAGTACCGGCCGGCACCGGCCAGGCCGATCGCCAGCCCGGTCGCGCCGAGGAAGGCCGGGTACTCGTAGCCGCCGGACATGGCGAAGAAGCCGGCCGGGGCGTGCACCGACACCGCGCCCGCCATCGTCCCGGCCACCACCGCGCCGGCCGCCGGGGTGGCCAGCCCGGCCACCAGCAGCGCCCCGCCGCCCGCCTCGCCCAGGCCGGCCGCGAGCGCGCTCTCCCGGGCCGGGTGGAAGCCCATGTGCTCCATGGCCTGGGTGGTGCCCTCCAGGCCGCCGCCCCCGAACCAGCCGAACAGCTTCTGGGTGCCGTGCGCGATCAGCACCCCGCCGACCGCGCCGCGCAGGGCCAGCAGGCCCAGGTCCTTACGGTTCAGGCACATGTCGCATCCTCGCTTCCGCGGCGGGCTGGTCCCGCTCGGTGGCAGTCCTGCCTCCATAGCACCCGAGAGCGCCCGTCCCTTCGAGCCGGGACCGCCATCCGGGCGAATTCACCCCTGACCAGGAATGGAACGGCCGCCGGGGAGATTCACGCCACGCCCGGCCGCGGGGCGTGGCGAACCGGCCGCCCGGGGCCGCGCGGTCATGCTGGGCCCATGTTCGTCTTCAACCTGGGCAGCGCCTTCATCACCTTCTTCGCCGTGGTCGGTCCGCCGAAGACCCTGCTGGCCTTCGCCCGGCTGGCCGGGACCCGGAGCAACCTGGAGCTGCGGCGGCTGGCGGCGCTGAGCACGGCCATCTCGGCGGTGATCGGCCTGGTGCTCGGCTTCGGCGCCGACGAGCTGACCACCCTGTTCCACATCAGCGACCAGTCGCTGCAGCTCGCGGGCGGGGCGATCTTCTTCGTCTACGCCGTCGCGCTGGTCTTCGGCGTCCACCTCGGCTCGGACGGCGAGGACGACGAGCACCTGGCGAACCCGCTGGTGGACGGCATCCGCGAGCTGCTGCTGCCGTACATCGCCAGCCCGCTCGCCATCACGGCCGTCCTGGTCGCCTCGCTCAACCAGGACAACTGGGGCTGGAAGGCCGCCGTCTCCGGGGCGTACGTGGCCGTCGCGGTGATCAACTACCTCTGCGTGGCGGTGCTCGCGCCGCTGATGCGGCGCACCCACCGCACCTCGCTGGAGGTGCTGTCCCGGCTGCTCGGGCTGCTGCTGGCGGCGGTCGGCGTCGAGCTGTTCCTGGAGGGCCTGGCCGGGCTCGGGGTGCACCTGCCGACGGGGCACTGAGCCCGGCCCGCCCTCGGTCCCCGCTCAGGCCCCCTCAGTCCCGCTCAGGCCCGCTCAGACCCTGCTCAGGGCCCGCTCAGCCCGCCGCGAGCCGGGCCAGCACCTCGCCGATCCGCTCGCGCACCAGCGGGTCGGCGACCAGCCCGTCCGGGCCGACCGCGCCGCGCTCCAGCGGCAGCCGGACGCAGGCCCCGTCCAGCACCGCCGCGCCCGTGTAGCCGAGGACGGTGCGCAGGGTGGCCTCGGCCCCCAGGCCGCGGCCCGGGCCGGCGGCGTTGATCCAGCCGGTCGGCTTGTCCGAGATCTCGACCCCGCCGACCGTCCAGTCCAGCAGGTTCTTGAACGCGCCCGGCAGCGTCCCGGCGTACTCGGGGGTGCAGACCAGCAGCGCGTCGGCCCCCTCGATCGCGGCCCGCAGCCCGGCCACCGGCTCCGGCAGCGGGTCGGTGTCCAGATCCGGGTTGAAGTGCGGCAGCCCGGCCAGGCCCGCGTAGTAGGTGGCCCGCAGGCCGGGGGTGGCGGCCGCCACCGCAGCCGCCGTGCGCAGCACGGTCTCGTTGGTGGAACCGGCCCGCAGGCTCCCGGGCAGCAGCAGGATGTGGCGCTCGTTCGGCATGCCGGGCAACCTACCCCTTGACGTCCGCGTCAGGGCCAGCCGGCCGCGGCCCGGCGGCGCTCAGCGCGGCACCACCGGCCGCCAGGGCACCGGGCTGGAGAGGATCATCGAGCTGGACGGCTGGCCGTAGCCGCCGAGCCGGTCGCACACCGCCTCGAACTCGGCCATCGTCGACACCGCGACCAGCAGCACGCAGCACGCCCCGCCGGTGACCCGGTGCAGCTGGACCACCTCCGGCCAGGTCGGCACCTCCGGGTCGCGCAGCACGCAGCGCGGGCCGTAGCACTGGATCTGGACCAGCGCGGTGATCGGCAGCCCGGCCCGGGTCAGGTCCACATGGGCGTGGTAGCCGCTGATCACCCCCTCGGACTCCAGCCGGCGGACCCGTTCGGCCACCGCGGGTGCGGACAGGCTCACCCGGCGGGAGAGTTCGTTGTACGAGAGCCGGGCGTCGGCCTGGAGCTCGGCGAGCAGACGGCGGTCGACGGCGTCCAAGGCGGCCTCCCGGGTGGTCGGGATCAAGGGATTTCCATTCGTAAAGCGAATCGGCGGAACGCCTCGCGAACGACAGCTCCGAAGGCGGTTGTGATGCCCGTCGACCATTCAAGCGGGGGGCACCGCCACCGCACAATGGGCACCCGGTGGAACCCGGCAGTCCGGCCGGCCCACCGGACCGGGCGACGCGGCCCGGAGGATCTGGAGGGATCGGGATGGGGCACGACACGGTGGAGACGCCCAACCTGTCGTTCGGCCGGGGCGGAGCGCCCGGCCGGGGCACCCCGTACGCCGAGTACGTACGCCTGGAGGAGCTGCACGGCCTGCAACACCCGCGCAGCAAGGAGCCGGCCGAGCTGTCGTTCATCATCACCACCCAGGTGATGGAGCTGCTGTTCGACCTGCTGCGGCACGAGTGGACGCTCGCCCGGCAGGCGCTGCGCGAGGACGACCTGACCGCCGCCCTGGCCGCGCTGCGCCGGGGCACCCACGTCCAGGACGTGCTGGTGGACTCCTGGGACCTGCTGGCCACCATGACCCCGCACGAGTTCAACTCCTTCCGCTCGCTGTTCGGCGAGGCCTCCGGCTTCCAGTCCGCCGCCTTCCTGCGGCTGGAGTTCCTGCTCGGCAACAAGAACGCCGCGCTGCTGACGATGTACGACGGGATGCCCGACACCCGGGCCGAGCTGACCGAGGCGCTGCGCTCCCCCGGCCTGTACGACGAGGCGCTGGCGCTGCTGGCGCGCCGCGGCCTGGCCCCGCACCGGGCCCCCTCCGAGCAGCGCTACCAGCCGTCCGCGGAGGTCGAGGCGGCCTGGCGGCGGGTGTACACCGAGCCGGAGCTCGCCGCGCTCCGGCCGCTCGGCGAGGCCCTGCTGGACGTGGCCGAGCGGGTCACCCGGTGGCGCCAGCGCCACCTCTCGGCGGTCAAGCGGACCATGGGCGGCAAGCCCGGCTCGGGCGGCTCCAGCGGGCTGACCTGGCTGCGCAAGTCGGCCGAGCAGGACGTGTTCCCGGAGCTGTGGACGATCCGGGACGGGCTGTGACGGGCACAACGGGCACAACGGGTACGGACCGGGACGGGCAGAGGATGACGAGGGAGGGACGGGCCATGACCACACGCGAGGACTGCGCGGCGCTGGACGCCGCCGACCCGCTGGCGGCGTTCCGCAAGGAGTTCGCCCTGCCGGACGGGGTGGTCTACCTGGACGGCAACTCGCTGGGCGCGCTGCCGGTGCGCACGCCCGAGCGGGTGCGCCGGGTGGTCGAGGAGGAGTGGGGCCGGGAGCTGATCCGCAGCTGGAACGACGCCGGCTGGTTCGAGCAGCCGTACCGGCTGGGGCGGCGGATCGCGCCGCTGGTCGGCGCCGCTCCGGCGGAGGTGGTCGTCTGCGACACCACCTCGGTCAACCTGTTCAAGGTGCTGTCGGCCGCGCTGCGGCTGCGCCCGGGCCGGCGCACGGTGCTCGGCGACGCCGAGGCCTTCCCGACCGACCTGTACATCGCCGAGGGCGTGACCGGCCTGGTCGAGGGCGCGCGCAGCACGCTGATCCGCCCCGAGGAGCTGGACCGGCACCTGGACGGGGACGTCGCCGCGGTCGTCCTCTCGCACGTGGACTACCGCACCGGCGAACTGCTGGACATGCCCGGGATCACCGCCCGGGTGCAGGGCGCGGGCGCCCTGATGATCTGGGACGTGTGCCACTCGGTGGGCGCGCTGCCGGTCGGACTCGACGCCGCCGGCGCCGACTTCGCGGTCGGCTGCACCTACAAGTACCTGAACGGCGGCCCCGGCTCGCCGGCCTTCCTGTACGTCGCCGAACGGCACCTGGCCGCCGGCCCGCTCCAGCCGCTCAGCGGCTGGTTCGGCCACGCCCGGCCGTTCGCCTTCGAGCCCGGGTACGAGCCGAAGCCGGGCATCGGCCGGTTCCTGACCAGCTCGCCCTCGCTGCTCGGCCAGGCCGCCCTCGACGCCTCGCTGGACGTCTGGGAGCGGGTCGACCTGGCGGCGGTACGGGCCAAGAGCCTGGCGCTGACCGACCTGTTCGTCTCACTGACCGAGGGGCTGGACGGCGTCGAGGTGGCGACCCCGCGCGAGCACGCCCGGCGCGGCAGCCAGGTGGCGCTGCGGCACGCCGACGGCTACCCGGTGGTGCAGGCGCTGATCGAGCGCGGGGTGATCGGCGACTTCCGCGCGCCGGACCTGATGCGCTTCGGCTTCACACCGCTCTACCTGTCGTACACCGAGGTCTGGGACGCGGCCCGGCAGCTGGCCGAGGTGCTGGAGAGCGGCGAGTGGCGGGCGGAGCGCTTCTCCCGCCGGGGCGAGGTGACGTAGCCGGCCGGGAGGGCCGGCCCCTGCAGCGGTGGCACGGCCCGGAGGCCGCCGTGACGCAGCTCATGCCCGGGCCGAGTTCGACCTCCGTCGTCCTTGGGGATGCTCACGACTGACGGAACGTCACACCCTGGGGAGGCGTGCGTGAACCTCGAACTCGGCCCGCTCAAGCCCGAACCGGCCCCGCTGCTCCTGGGCCTGGCACTGCTCTTCCTGCTGATGTGGGCACTCGGCCGCCACCTGCTCCCCCGGATCGAACGGGTATGGTCCGAACGCTGGGAGGCCACCGAGGGCCGCGCCGAGCGCGCCGAGGCCCTGCTCGCCGAGGCCGAGGCCACCCGGGAGGCCCGGCTGCTGGAGCTGGCCGAGGCGCGGCACGAGGCGGCCCGGATCCGGGAGGAGTACGCCGAGCGCGGCGCGGCGGCGATGGTCGCGGCCCGCGCGGAGGGCATCCGCACCCGGGACGAGCTGCTCACCACCGGCCGCGCCCGGATCGCCGCCGACCGGGCCGAGGCGGCCCGCGTGCTGCGGCAGGACGTCGGCGAGCTGGCCGTCGCCCTGGCCGGCCGGGTGATCGGCGAACCGGTGCACGCCGTCGCCGCCCGGCGGCGCACGGTGGAGCGCTTCTTCGAGGCGAACTAGGGAAGTTGGAGCGTCAGCTCCTGGACCAGCCCGCGGTACACCGCGAAGGCCGGCTTGGGCGTGTAGTCGTCGCGCAGCAGGCCGAAGCGCGGGAACAGTCCGGCGCCCGCGCTGTCCGCGTCGCGCAGGGCGAAGAACGCGTAACCGGTGACGTGGAGTTCGGCGGCGAGCCCGGCGACCGTCCGGACCACCTCCGCCACCACCTCGGCCTGCCGCGCCTCGCTCCGCCCGGGGCCGGTGGGCCAGCCGTTCTCGCAGATCCGCACGGGGACGTCCGGCCCGATCCCGGCCCGGGGCAGCGTGTCCCGGCGGAAGCCGGTGAGCACCGCCCGTACCGCGTCGGCGAGTTGGGATGGCGGGACGGGTCGGAAGACGTCCGGGAAGAAGTCCAGGCCGACGTAGTCCAGGGCGCGGTGGAAGCGCTCGTCGGCGAGCGTCCCGAGCTCGGTCCAGAAGGTGTCCGCGGGGTCGAAGGAGGGCACCGCGTTGAAGCCGACGGCCAGCCGGTCGAATCCGTGGGCCAGCGCCTCCTCCTTGGCCGCGACCACGCCCTCGACCAGCGCCCGGCGGACGTTCGGGATGCCGCCGTCCACGGGCGGGAGGTCCAGGTTGGGCTCCTCGCAGATCTGGAGCAGGGCGAGGCGGTGCCCCTCGGTCCGGACCGTCCGGCGGACGAAGTCCTGCCAGCCCGCCAACTCCCCGCTCCGCTCCCGGTACTGGACCACCAGGTCGAGCCGGCGGCCCTCGACGGCGTACCGCTCGGGCCGCTCGGGGGTGTGCTCGCCACCCGGGTACGAGCGGTAGGCGCGGACCAGGAACTCCCTTGCACTGCCCTGGAGTTCGCGCAGGGCGGCGGTGATCCGGGCCGGGTCGTCGGGGCGGGCGGGTGTGATCACGCCGGTGTCGTCGCCCGCCACACCGCCGGGATAGATGCCGAAGGTGAAGGTCATGCCGTCACCGTAGCGGATATTTTTGGTGTCACTGCAAGTTTTCAGTGACACCATGATTGGCAGGTAGGATCCGGCCATGGGACTTCGCGAACTCAAGAAGCGGCAGACCCGGGAGCTGCTCTCCGACACCGCCATGGGCCTGTTCGCCGAGCGCGGCTTCGACCGGGTCACGGTGGTCGAGGTGGCCCGGGCCGCCGGGGTCTCGCCGAACACGGTCTTCAACTACTTCCCGACCAAGGAGGACCTGTTCTTCGACCGCCAGGAGGAGGTGGTCGCCCACCTGGCCGAGGTGGTCCGACACCGCCCCCCGGGCAGCTCGGCCGTGGACGCCGTCCGGGCCGACCTGCTGGCGGCCTTCGCGAGCGGCGAGCCGACGGTCGGGCTGAACCCGGGGATCGCGGCGTTCTGGCGGATCGTCGAGGACAGCGCCGCCCTGCGGGCCCGGCTGCTGGAGCTCGGCGAACGGGCCGAGGCGGCACTGGCGGCCGTCCTGGCCGAGGAGTCGGGGGCCGCACCGGAGGACCCGCTCCCCCGGGTCGTGGCCGGAGCCGTCGCGGGGGCCCACCGGGCGGTACTCGGCGAGATCCGGCGGGCCATGGTGGCCGGGGAGCCGGCCGAGGCGGTACGGACCCGGGTCGAGGCGGCGGTGCGGCGGGCCTTCGACCTGCTCGCCTCGGGCCTCGCCCACTACCCGGCCGAGCGGTAGGCGGCCGGAGCCGGGGAAGCCCGCGGCGGCGGGGACGGGAACGGCGC
>NZ_JBHVET010000367.1:0-8106 GCF_042802135.1 Kitasatospora sp. NPDC057512 | reverse complement strand
GTACGGGAGTTGATCAGCCGCGCGGGCGCGCCGACCGCGACCACCCGGCCGTCGACGGTGGCGGTGACGCCGACGCCGGGGGTGGAGCCGAAGTCCTCGGCGGCGGCCGGGGTCAGGCCGCGGCCGCGGGCGGCGTCGACGACGGCGCGGGCGAGCGGGTGCTCGCTGGGGTGCTCGGCCGCGGCCGCCAGCGCCAGCAGCTCCGCCTCGGCGAGGCCGGAGCCGGCGAGCGGCCGGAGGTCGGTGACGCGCGGGGTGCCCTCGGTGAGGGTGCCGGTCTTGTCGAGGGCGACGGCGTCGACCTGGCCCAGACGCTCCATCACGACGGCGGACTTGACCAGGACGCCGTGCCGCCCGGCGTTGGCGATGGCGGAGAGCAGCGGCGGCATGGTGGCCAGCACCACCGCGCACGGGGAGGCGACGATCATGAAGGTCATCGCCCGCAGCAGCGAGCCGGTGAAGGCCGCGCCGAAGGCCAGCGGGACGGCGAAGACGGCGAGGGTGGCCGCCACCATGCCGAGCGAGTAGCGCTGCTCGACCTTCTCGATGAAGAGCTGGGTGGGCGCCTTGGTGTCGGAGGCCTCCTCGACCAGCTGCACGATCCGGGCGATCACCGTGTCGGAGGCGTCCCGCTCGACCCGCAGCCGCAGCGCCCCGGTGCCGTTCAGGGTGCCGGCGAACACCTCGTCCCCGGGCTGCTTGGCGACCGGCAGCGGCTCGCCGGTGATGGTGGCCTGGTCGACCTCGCTCGCGCCGTCGAGCACCCGCCCGTCGGCGCCGATCCGCTCGCCGGGCCGCACCAGCACGGTGTCCCCGACGGCCAGCCGCTCGGTGGGCACGGTCTCCTCGCCGCCGCCGGGCAGCAGCCGGGTGGCGGTGGCCGGGGCGAGGTCGAGCAGTCCGCGCACCGAGTCGGCGGTGCGGGCGGTGGCCAGCGCCTCCAGGGCGCCGGAGGTGGCGAAGATGACGATCAGCAGCGCGCCGTCCATCACCTGTCCGACGGCGGCGGCTCCGAGCGCGGCCACGATCATCAGCAGGTCGACGTCGAGGGTCTTCTCCCGCAGCGCCTGGAGCCCGGCCCAGCCGGGTTCCCAGCCGCCGGTGGCGTAGGCGAGGACGTACAGCGGGCCCCAGGTCCAGGCGGGGGCGCCGGTCAGCTGGAGCGGCAGCGCGACCAGGAACAGCACCGTCGCGGCGGCGGCCCAGCGGGCCTCGGGCAGCGACAGCACCCGGGTGCGCCGCCGGGGCGCGGTGTCCGGACGCGGCGCGGCCGGGGACGCGGGGCGCTCGGTCAGGGTGGTGGAGGACATGGCGGACGGGACCCTTCGGGGCAGGCCTGGGCAGGGCGGGGCCGATGACTCACTCACGATACATGAACATATGAAGGCCCCTTCATCTATGAGTTGTAGTATTGCCCGCATGGGTCATGGAGCCACCCCCGCCACCGCCGTCCCGCACACGCGCCTGGACGCCACCAGCGCTGCCCGGGTGGCCACCACCCTGCAAGCCCTGGCCACGCCCTCCCGCCTGCTGATCCTCTCCCGGCTCCGCGAGGGCCCCTGCGCCGCCACCGAACTCGCCGCCGAGGTCGGCCTGGAGCAGTCCGCCTGCTCCCACCAGTTGCGCCTGCTGCGCAACCTCGGCCTGGTCATCGGTCGGCGCAACGGCCGCCAGGTCGTCTACGCGCTCTACGACAACCACGTCGCCGCGCTGCTCGACCAGGCCGTCTACCACATCGAGCACCTGCGCCTGGGCCTCAGCGACGCCGACGACCCCCAGGACGCCGACGAGCCGGTCGGCACCGCCGCGCACTGAGCGTCACGGGCCCGCCGGCGCCTCCGGCTTCAGCCCCGATCGGCCGTCCCCGTCCGTCCCCGCCTGTCCCTGCCCGCCCCCGTGCGTCCTCAGCCGGACGCGTCGGGAGCCGGCCTCCGGGACACCTCGGGACCGACCCGGGCCCGCCGGGCCAGCAGGTCCGCGAAGGCCACGGTGAGCGGGTCGGGACGGGTGCGGGTGTACGCGGTGAGGGCGCGCAGGACCGGCGGGTCCGGGCGCAGCAGCGCACCCTCGAACCGGGCCGGCACGATGTCGGCCGGCACCAGGGCGGGCCCGAGCCCGGCCGCGGCCAACAGCGGTGCCGCCGAGGTCTGTTCGGCGCGGATCGCCGCCCTGGGGCGGAAGCCCGCCCGGGCGCAGACCTGGTCGAGCAGGTCGGCGAGGCCGTTGTCCGGGGCGTAGTGGACCCAGTCGCGGTCGGCGAGTTCGGTCAGTGCGACCGTACCGGCGGGACGGTCGGCCAGCGGGTCCTCGGCGGGCAGCACCACCGTGAACTCCTCGACGCCGAGTTCCCTGATCGGCCCCTCCCAGCCGGTCGGCGCCGGGCCGATGGCGAGATCGGCGCGGCCCGCGGCCATGGCCTCCTGGAGCCGGTCGGTGTGGGAGTACTCGCGCAGCCGGATCCGCACACCGGGGTGCAGGCGGTGCCAGTCCCGCAGCACGGGCGGCAGGATGCCGAGGCTCACCGAGTAGACGACGGCGACCTCCAGTTCGCCCTCCTCCAGGCCGGCCGTACGGCGGGCCGCCGCGTGCAGGCGTTCGGCCTCGGCCAGCGCGGCGCGGGCGTGCGGCAGGACCGCTCGGCCCATCGGGGTGAGCCGTACGGAGCGCGGCAGGCGCTCCAGCAGCGGGCCGCCGAGGGCGCCCTCCAGGGCGCGGATCTGGTGGGAGAGGGCGGGCTGGGTGACGTGCAGCTGTTCCGCCGCCCGGGTGAACGATCCGGTGTCGACCACGGCGGCCAGGTATTCGAGCTGTCTGAGCGTCGGCGTTGCCATGAAGAGATTTTATCGCTGAGGTAGAGAACAAGCCTTGGACTCATCAGTGCTGGTCGGGAGAGGGTCGTGGTGCGGCCGCCCCGGGAAGCAGCGGGCGGCCGATTCCCCGATGATTCGAAGGAGTTCCGCCATGTCCGACACCACCTCCCTCCAGGGTCAGCGACTCGTCGTGGTCGGTGCGGGTTCCCGCACCGGGCAGGCCCTCGCCAAGGCCGCCTCGGCGGACGGCGCCACCCTGGTGCTGGCCGGCCCGGACCCGCGCAAGCTGGAGTGGACGGCCGGAGAGCTGTCCGGACCGTCCGAGGTGATCGCCCTGGACATCGCCGACGAGCGGTCGATCGCCGACTTCGCCGCCCGGGCCGGCCGCTTCGACCACCTGGTCTCGACCGCCGCGATGCCGGCCAACGGCCCGCTGCGGGAGCTCGAAGCGGCCGATGTGCAGCGGGCGTTCGCGGCGAAGGTGATCGGCCCGCTGCTGCTGGCCAAGCACCTGGCCGGGCAGGTTTCCGCGAGCGGCTCGTTCACCTTCTTCTCCGGCGTGGCCGCGTGGCGTCCCGCGCCCGCGCGCACCGTGATGGCCACCACCAACGGCGCACTGGCCTTCCTGGTGCAGGCGCTGGCGGTGGAGATCGCGCCGGTCCGGGTCAACGCGGTCTCCCCCGGCATCGTCGACACCGGCTCCTGGGACGGCCTGGGCGCCGACAAGGAGGCATTCCTGCGCGGGGTCGCCGAGCGCAACCCCGCCCGGCGCGTCGGCACCCCGGAGGACCTGGTCAAGGCCGTCCGCTACGCCATCGACAACCCGTACGTCACCGGCACGGTGCTCCACGTCGACGGCGGCGGCCGGCTCGCCTGACCTCCGGCCCGCCGCCGACGCGGCGCCACCCCTCCCCCGGCACGCCCGCACCCGCGGGCGTGCCCACCCCGATCCGAGGAACCGCTCCCATGTACTCGCGCACCCTGATCCGTACCGCCGCCGTCCTCGCGACGGTGACCGGCCTGGTGGGCGGCACCGTGGCGGCCGCCCCCGCCCACGGCACCGGCCACCACGACTCCGCAGGCGACTGGCCACAGCGCCTGATCGACCGCTCGCCCGGCCTCGTCCAGCCGAAGGCCCTCACCGTGGACCACTCGATCGGCGCCCGGCGGGCCGCCCAGGAGGTCCACCTGGCACAGCAGTTGTACACGTTCTGGAACACCGGGCAGCGGCGCTACCTGGACGCGGCGATCAGCCCGCGGTTCCGGGACAACACCCTGCCGCCCGGCCGTCCGCAGGGCCCCGCCGGCCCGGTCCTCGCCTCGGCGAACTTCCGCGCCGCGGTACCGGACCTGACCTGCGAACTCTCCGACCTCCTGGTCACCGGCGACCGGATCACCGCCCGCCTGGTCTTCCGCGGCCACTTCGCCGGCACCTTCGACGGCGTGCGGGGCCAGGGCCAGAGCGTCGACTTCAACGCCATCGACATCCAGCACGTCGGCACCGACCGGATCACCGAGGACTGGCACATCGAGGACAACACGACCCTCCTGGCCCAACTGGGCGTCCACGCCTGACGCGGCCCGCTCGCCGGGGGCGGACCGGCGGGGATCCGGTTCGGATGCAGGCTTCCGATGCCGGCTTCGGTCGCCGGCTTCGGATGGCAGCTGAGATGAATGACTCGGACACTGTCGTTCACACCACTTGACGGACCGTCGCAAGCCGAGCAGACTCGCATCGCGGCACCAGCTGACATGAATCCTTGAGAGCCAGTCATTCACACCAGCTGCCACGCCTGCCCGTTCCCGGCAGCGTCCGCCTGCCCGCCTCCGGTTCGCCCGCCTTCCGCGCCCCAGGAGTCCAGCATGCCCTCGAACACCCCGCCCGATGCCGCGATCGCCGCCCCGCCCTGGTCACGCGTCAACCGCGCACCCCTGACCGGGAGTTGGTGGGCCCGCGGCCTGTGGTTGGCCGAACGCCTGAGCGGCGAGGGCGACCCGCCCGCCCCGGTGGCCGACAGCCCGGCGGAGGGCAGCCTCGGCTGGCGCGCCGACCGCCGACTGGCCCGCTGGCGTTCGGCGTTCACCGACCACGCGCCGGACACCGCCGAGGCCCAGGCCCGCGCGCTGGGCATCGACCCGCCCCTGCTGCGCCGGCTGCTCGCCGAACACCCCGACGACCTGGCCGCGCGCACCGCCAAACCGGCCTGGGCCCGGTTCGTCGAGGACGTCGTCGCCCGCGCGCCACGGCTGCCCCCGGCGCCCGACGCGGAAGACATCACGGAACACGCCGAGGAGCACGCCGGAACGCACCGGCACGGCTTCGCCGCCTTCGCCGCCGTCGTCGAGCCCTTCCTCGCCGAGGCCCTCCGCCTGCTGGAGGCCCCCGCCCACGCCGGGGACGCCACCGAGCCCTCCGCCCCCGTCCTCGCGGCGGTCCGGCGCTCGCTCACCGCCGGCCTGCGGGACCAGCTGGTGTCCACCCTCGGCCGCACCCTCGTCCTCGAACTCCACGTGGCCCGGCTGTCCGGCCAGTTGAGCGGCGACACCCCGCAGGAGCGCTTCCACGCCTTCATCGCCTGGCAGCGGGAACCCGAGCGGCTGGCCGCGCT
This sequence comes from Kitasatospora sp. NPDC057512, assembly GCF_042802135.1. Lineage (NCBI taxonomy): Bacteria > Bacillati > Actinomycetota > Actinomycetes > Kitasatosporales > Streptomycetaceae > Kitasatospora > Kitasatospora sp. NPDC057512. The sequence goes on along the minus strand of NZ_JBHVET010000367.1, from coordinate 2,687 downwards.
GCTGGACGAGTACGCCGTCCTGGCCCGGCTGCTGGCGTGCGCCACCCTCAACGCCGTCCACGCGCACCGGGAGTTCCTCGACCGCTTCACCGCCGACCGGCCCGCGCTGGTCGAGCGGCTCTTCGCCGGACGCGATCCCGGCGAACCGACCGAGGTGCGCACGGGCCGCGGCGACGGCCACGAGGCGGGCCGCTCGGTCGCCGTGCTGACCTTCTCCTCCGGCGCCCGGCTGGTGTACAAGCCCCGGCCGCTGGCCGTCCACGAGCACTTCAACGCCCTGGTCGACTGGTACGACACCGTCCTGCCGGGCCCCGGCCCGGGCACCGTGGCGGTGTGGGACCGGGGCGAGTACGGCTGGATCGAGTTCGTGGAGCCGGCGCCGTGCGCCGACCACGCGGCCGCCGAGCGCTTCTACCACCGCCTCGGGGCGCTGCTGGCCCTGCTCTACGCGACCGCCGCCACCGACTTCCACTTCGAGAACGTGATCGCCGTCGGGGAGCACCCCGTCGCCGTCGACCTGGAGTCCCTGTTCCACGTCGGCGTGCCCCACCTGACCGGCAGCCCGCTGATCGACGACGACCCGGCGCAGCACCTGCTCGCGCACTCGGTGCAGCGGGTGGGCCTGCTGCCCTCGGTGCTGGTCGGCGACGGCGGCGCGGTGCTGGACGTCGGCGGGATGGGCGCCGACAAGGGCGCCGTGATGCCCTTCAAGTCGCCCACCTGGGAGGGCGACGGCACCGACGAGATGCGCCTGACCCGGGTGCAGCGCGCCTTCGAGGGCAGTGCGAACCGGCCGCGCCTGGACGGCCGGGACGTGGACCCGGCCGACCACCTGGCGTCCCTGCGGGCGGGCTTCGAGGCCGGCTACCGCGCCATCGCCGCCCACCGCGAGGCGCTGCTCGCACCGGACGGCCCGCTGGAGCGGTTCCGCGAGGACACCTGCCGCACCATCGTCCGCGCCACCCGCGTCTACGCCCACCTGCTGGGCGAGAGCACCCACCCGGACGTCACCCGTGACGCGCTCGACCGCGACCGGGTGCTCGGACTGATCTTCGCCCAGTCCGCCGGGAACCCCGCGCAGCGGCCGCTGCTGCGCCTCGAAGCCGAGGACCTCTGGAGCGGCGACGTCCCGCTGTTCCGCTCCGTCGTCGGCTCCCGCGACCTGCGCACCCACCGCGGCCGGACGCTGCCGGGGGCGCTGCCCGAGTCGGGGCTCGACCGGGCCCGGCGGATCGTCGCCGCCATGGACGAGCACGACCTGGCCACCCAGGACTGGATCATCCGGGCCGCCTTCGCCGCCCGCGCCACCACCGCGGGGGCCGACGGTGCGGCACCCGCGGGCAGCGGCCCGCACCCGGCCGGGCCCGCACCCGGCCCGGACCGCTCCCCCGGCGAACGCGCCCTGTGCCTCGCCCGGTCCGTCGCCGACCGGCTGCTGGCCGACGCGCGCCGCGACGGCGGGCGGGCCGGCTGGCTCGGGCTCGACCTGAGCCGGGACCAGTGGCGGGTCACCGCCCTGCGGGACGACCTGTACGGCGGCTACCCGGGGACGGCGCTGTTCTTCGCCCAGCTCGCCGCCGTCACCGGGGAGGAGCGCTACGCGCGGTGGGCGCGGCGGATCCTGGCACCGTTCCCGGAGCACCTGGCCCACGTGCTGCGCCACACGCCGAACCGCTCCTGGGGGGCGTTCGGCGGCCTCGCGGGCACCGCGTACGCGCTCGACTGCGCCGCCGTGCTGCTCGACGACCCCGCCCTGGCGGAGCCCGTACCGGGCCTGTTCACCGCGGCGGCCGGCGCCCTCGACGACGACCGGCAGCTCGACCTGATCGGCGGGGCGGCCGGCTGCCTCGCCGTGGCCGAGGCCCTGGCGCACCGGTACGGCGGCGCCTCCCACGACTGCGCCCGGCGCTGCGCGCGGCTGCTGGTGGAGAAGGCCGAGGCGCACCCCGGCGGCACCGTCGCCTGGCGCACCGCGATGCCCGCCGCACGGCCGCTGCTCGGCATGTCCCACGGCGCCGGCGGGATCGGCTGGGCACTGCTGCGGCACGCCGCCCGCACCGGGGACGCGGCCGCGCTGCGCACCGGTCAGGCCGCGCTCGCCTACGAGGAGGCCGGCTACGACCCCGAGGTCGACAACTGGCCGGACTACCGGGAACAGGCCCCCCGGCCCTGGCGGGCCACCCCTCCCCCGGGCACGTTCGCGGCCGTCCACGCCTGGTGCCACGGCGCCCCCGGCATCGGACTGCTCCGGGCCGACCTGCCCGCCGCGACCCGCACCCCGTCGAGCGACCGGGCGCTGCTGCGCGCCGTCCGGTCCACCGCCGACGCCGGCCTGACCGGCGACGACAGCCTCTGCCACGGCACCCTGGGCAACCTGGAGCTGTTCGCCGCGGCGGCCCGCGCCGGGGTCGCCCGGGCCCGGGACGACCACCCCCGGACCCGCGACGCCCTGCTGGCCGCGATCGAGGAGCGCGGACCGGTCTGCGGCACCCCGGGCGGCATCGTCACGCCCGGTCTGATGACCGGCCTGGCCGGCATCGGCCACGGCCTGCTGCGGATCGCCGCGCCCGAGCGCGTCGCCCCCGTGCTGCTGCTCGCTCCGCAGGAGGCCCCGTGACCGCCGCGTCCGACACCACCTCGTCCGACACCACCCCGTCCGACACCGCCGCGTCCGACCCAGCCCGGCC
>NZ_JBHVET010000366.1:0-8124 GCF_042802135.1 Kitasatospora sp. NPDC057512 | reverse complement strand
ACCCGTGACCGGGTGGGGCCCTTTCGGCGTTCCGTGAGGCCTCCGCGCGCGACCGCTGGGGGACCTCCGGAGGGCCGCCGGAGGGGCCCAGCGGAGCCGCCGCGGGGCCCGGCCGGCCGGGGCGGACGGGGGGTCGCGCCCTGTCCATGCGCTAAGACCGCGATCTCACTCCGCGAGACACAAGTTCAATCTCCGGCGAAAAGCGCCACTCTGGACGGGAGCGGCCCGGGAGTCTCAGGGCGGCGCACACGCTTTGACCTCGACGACACGAGAAGGCCGGCAACGCGGCCGGCTGGAGGGAATCCGATGGGACGGACACTCGCAGAGAAGGTCTGGGACGACCACGTCGTGCGGCGCGCGGAGGGCGAACCCGACCTCCTCTTCATCGACCTCCACCTGCTCCACGAGGTCACCAGCCCGCAGGCCTTCGACGGGCTGCGACTGGCCGGCCGCACGGTCCGCCGCACCGATCTGACGATCGCCACCGAGGACCACAACACCCCCACCCTGGACATCGACAAGCCGATCGCCGACCCGGTCTCCAAGGTGCAGCTGGAGACCCTGCGCAGGAACGCCGCCGAGTTCGGCGTCCGGATCCACTCGCTCGGCGACGTCGAACAGGGCGTCGTGCACGTCGTCGGCCCGCAGCTCGGCCTGACCCAGCCCGGCATGACCGTGGTCTGCGGCGACTCCCACACCTCGACCCACGGCGCCTTCGGCGCACTGGCGTTCGGCATCGGCACCAGCCAGGTCGAGCACGTGCTGGCCACCCAGACCCTGCCGCTGGCGCCGTTCCGGACCATGGCGGTCACCGTCGAGGGCGAACTGCCCGAGGGCGTCACCGCCAAGGACCTGATCCTGGCCGTCATCGCGAAGATCGGCACCGGCGGCGGCCAGGGCTACGTCCTGGAGTACCGCGGTTCGGCGATCCGGAGCCTGTCCATGGAGGCCCGGATGACCGTCTGCAACATGTCGATCGAGGCGGGCGCCCGGGCCGGCATGATCGCCCCCGACGAGACGACCTTCGCGTACCTCCAGGGCCGCCCGCACGCCCCGCAGGGCGAGGACTGGGACGCCGCCGTCGCGTACTGGCGGACCCTGGGCACCGACGAGGACGCGGTCTTCGACCACGAGATCTTCATCGACGCGAGCGAGCTGACCCCCTTCGTCACCTGGGGCACCAACCCGGGCCAGGGCGCCCCGCTGGGCTCGAACGTGCCGGACCCGGCCTCCTTCGCCGACCCGCAGGAGCGCCTGGCCGCCGAGAACGCCCTGACGTACATGGGCCTGGAGGCCGGCACCCCGCTGCGCGAGGTGAAGGTCGACGCCGTCTTCGTCGGCTCCTGCACCAACGGCCGGATCGAGGACCTGCGGGCCGCCGCGGCCGTCGTGGAGGGCCGCCGGATCGCCGACGGCGTACGGATGCTGGTCGTCCCCGGGTCCGTCCGGGTCGCGCTCCAGGCCGTCGAGGAGGGGCTGGACAAGGTGTTCACCGCGGCCGGCGCCGAGTGGCGCCACGCGGGCTGCTCGATGTGCCTGGGCATGAACCCCGACCAGCTCGCCCCGGGGGAGCGCTGCGCCTCCACCTCGAACCGCAACTTCGAGGGCCGGCAGGGCAAGGGCGGCCGCACCCACCTGGTCTCCCCGCAGGTCGCCGCCGCGACCGCCGTGCTGGGCCGCCTCGCGTCCCCCTCCGACCTGACCGCCGACGTCGCTCCCGTGGAGGCCTGAGCCATGGAGAAGTTCACCACCCACACCGGCCGGGCCGTCCCGCTGCGCCGCAGCAACGTGGACACCGACCAGATCATCCCCGCCCACTGGCTCAAGAAGGTCACCCGATCCGGTTTCGAGGGCGGCCTGTTCGAAGCCTGGCGCAAGGACGAGTCGTTCATCCTCAACCGGCCCGAGCGGCAGGGCGCCACGGTCCTGGTGGCCGGTCCCGAGTTCGGCACCGGCTCCTCCCGGGAGCACGCCGTCTGGGCGCTCCAGAACTACGGCTTCCACGCGGTCATCTCGTCGCGCTTCGCCGACATCTTCCGGGGCAACTCCCTGAAGAACGGCCTGCTGACGGTCGTCCTGCCGCAGGAGACCGTGGAGCGGCTCTGGGCGCTCACGGAGAGTGACCCTTCGGCCGAGATCACCGTCGACCTGGAGGCGCGCGAAGTACGGGCCGAAGGCGTCACGGCGGCCTTCGAACTGGACGACAACGTCCGGTGGCGGCTGCTCAACGGGCTGGACGACATCAGCATCACGCTGCGGAACGAGGCCGACATCGCGGCCTTCGAGGAGACCCGTCCGGCCTTCAAGCCCCGTACTCTGCCGGTCGCCTGAGTTCCCCTCAGAACAAGCATTCTGACGATCCACCGCATGGCCCGCGCCCCCCTCGGGGGGGCCGGGCCATCCGTCGTTCCGGAGCACGAGTTAGCGCCGGGGCCCGCCCCGGATTGCCCATTTGGCTTTGCGGAAGAGGGCCCCGCGCAAGTACAACTGCGGGTAGATGGCACAATCAGTACATGCACCGGCACCATGAACCTCCGTACGCGGGCGGCGAACCCGCGACTGAGGACTCCATGGGCCGGCCATCCGAACGCCGAATTGACGACCGGCCGGACGTCACCTCCGCACCAGCTGAGGGGCCGGACGACCAGGAAGTCGTAGCGCTCTACGCGCTTGTGGCCGAGCGGTTGAAGCAAGCTCACGCCCGCGTGCATGCGCTGAACGTGTCTGCCGATGCAAAGACCGCTCTCACCCGTCAACTCCTCATCGTCACCGAGACCGCCAAGCGCGATCTTCCGGAGGCGGCAAGGCGGTTGAGTCGCTTTGTACATGACCTCGACGAGGGGCCCCCGCCGCTCGACTGAGGTCGCCGACGCGCAAATCCATTGCGACACTAGGGTGATTCGCGCGTTTGGTAATTGAAAGTCCGCAGATACATACCTAACGTGCGAAAAGAACGGATGGAATCATCCGGCGCCCGTTTCCGAAGGGGAAGACGTGAACAAGGCTCAGCTTGTCGAAGCGGTGGCCGAGCAGCTGGGCGGTCGCAAGGCTGCCGCAGAGGCCGTCGACGCAGTGCTCGACACCATGGTCCGTGCCGTTGTGGCCGGTGACCGGGTCTCGGTGACCGGGTTCGGCACCTTCGAGAAGGTGGAGCGCTCCGCGCGCTTCGCCCGCAACCCGCAGACCGGCGAGCGGGTCAAGGTCAAGAAGACCTCGGTCCCGCGCTTCCGTCCGGGCCAGGGCTTCAAGGACCTGGTCAGCGGCAGCAAGAAGCTGCCGAAGGAAGGCCCCTCGGTGAAGAAGGCCCCCAAGGGCTCCCTCACCCCGGGCAAGAGCGGCGTGGCCGCCACCCCGGCCGCCAAGCGTGCCGCCACCAAGCGCGCCGCCGCCGCCGCTGCCGCCGCCCCGGCCACCAAGAAGGCCGCCGCCAAGAAGACGGCGACCACGGCCGCCGCCAAGAAGGCGACCACCACGGCCGCCGCCAAGAAGACCACGGCCACCGCCAAGAAGGCGGCCGCCACCGCCAAGAAGACGGCGCCGGCGAAGAAGACCGCCACCCGCAAGACCACCGCGCGCAAGACCTCTGCCAAGTAAGTCCCGCGCGACCGTCCTCGGACGGCCTTCGGCCCAGAGCCGCGGCACCCCCCCTCCCGTGAATTCGCGGAGACCGGTCGCCGCGGCTCTTTCGATTTCCGGGCGCTTAGTCAGGAATCCGCGGCGTGCGTCGGCGCGGGGCCGTTCCGGGCGGGGAGGCGGGTGGCGGGTGGCGGGGTTCCGGGTGGGGCCGGGCGGGGCCGTCAGCCCTCGGCGGGGTCGGGGAAGGTCTGGAGCGTCACGAAGACCACCCGGCGGGCCTCGCCGGTGCCCTCGGTGCGGATCCGCACCCGCTGTCCGGGGCGCAGCAGCCGCAGGCCGCCGGCGTCGAAGGCGGCCGCGTCGAACGGCACCGGGGTCCCGTCGTCGAGCAGCACGGAGCCGGCCCGGGTGGCGGGGTCGAAGGTGAACGCGGTGGCCTGCATGCGAGCAGCCTAGCGAGCGGCCCCGCCCGGGCCGGGGAGCAGGTCGGCGCCGGCCCGGGCGGGCTCCGGAGGGCGTCGAGGAGGGCTCGGAGGCGGGCTCAGCGCAGGCTCAGGCGGGCGAACAGCGCGCTGGTGTGCGGGCCGAGGCCGAGCACCGCGGCCTCGCCGAGGTCCGTCCCAGTGTCCACGTCCCGGCGCACCGACTCCACGTCCGGCAGGCGCAGTTCGAGCGCCCCGCCGGCCGTGTGCCGGGCCCGCGAGCCGTCCCCGAAGGCGGGGGAGAGCGGACGTCCGGGCGCGCAGGCGAGCAGGGTGGTGCCGAGGCCGGGGGAGTCCGGCAGGAAGGCCCGGCCGTCGGGCGGCACCGCGCCCAGCACCCGGGCCAGTTCGGCCGGGCGCAGCGCGGGGAGGTCCGCCGAGAGCGCCGCCAGCGGGGCCCGCGGGGCCAGGGCCAGGGCGGCCGCGGCGCCGTGCGCCAGGGCCCGGTTGAGGCCGCCGCCGGGCTCGTCGGCGACCACCAGGGCGCCTAGCGCGGCCAGTCGGGCGCCGGCCTCGGCGTCGCGGGTGACCACCAGGACCCGGTCGACGTCCGGGGTGGCCAGGGCGGCGGTGACGGTGTCCAGGGCGAAGGACAGTGCCAGGTCGGCCCGGTGCGGCCCGGCGTACGGGGCCAGTCTGCTCTTCGCCAGGGCGAGCGGCTTGAGCGGGAGCACCAGCGACCAGCCGGCCGTGGGTGCGGGGGGCGCGACGGGCTCACTGGGGCGTACGGTGTCCTGGGTCACCGGTGTCATTCTGGCGCTGGTCCCGGAGCCCTCGCCAGGCCGTTCGAGCTGTGCGGACGTGCGTTTGATCACGCCCGCCGGGCGGGTTGGCGCGGTTGCTCGACAGCCGGTGAGCGGGCGGGCGACACTGTTCCGCGCCCGTGGCCCGGGCACCGGCGGAAGCGGTGCGCGGCACCGGGACACCATGACCGCGGTAATCCGTGCCGCATCGGATGAGAAGGAGCTGGGGTGGCCCGCCGCTCGTACGCCAAGTTCGGCAACGCCGACTACGGCATCTGGTACCGCTTCGCGGCCGTGCTGGTGAAGCCGGTGACGACCGCCCTGGTGAAGCCCGACTGGCGGGGCTGGGAGCACATTCCGAGGAACGGCGGCTTCATCGCCGCGGTGAACCACAACTCGATCATCGATCCGGTGATCTACGCGCACTGGCAGTACAACAGCGGACGTCCGCCGCGCATTCTCGGCAAGTCCTCGCTGTTCTCCGTCCCCTTCATCGGATTCATGCTGCGCAAGACCGGCCAGATCCCGGTGTTCCGCGAGTCCACCGACGCCGCGCAGGCGTTCCGGGCCGCGATCGACGCGGTCAACGGCGGCCAGTGCGTGCAGTTCTACCCGGAGGGAACCCTCACCCGGGACCCGGACCTGTGGCCGATGACCGGCAAGAGCGGGGTCGCCCGGGTCGCGCTGATGACCGGTGCGCCGGTCATCCCCGTCGCGCACTGGGGCGCCCACGAGATCATCCCGCCGTACGGCCGGCCCGGTTTCGGGAAGGGCAGGTTCAACCTGTTCCCGCGGCACAAGGTCACCGTCGCGGCCGGGCCGCCGGTGGACCTGAGCAGGTACCAGGGGCAGGAGCTCACCGCCCAGGTGCTCGCCGACGCGACCGAGGACATCATGACCGCGATCACCGCCGTACTGGCCGAAGTCCGCGGCGAGGAGCCGCCGGCCGAGCGCTACGACATGCGCAAGGCCGCCCGGGAGCGCGCCGCGGCCGCGCTGGCCGAGCGCCGGCGCGCCAAGGGCGAGCCGGGCAAGGGCACCGAGGAGGCCGGCAAGTGACCCGCTGCGCCGTGATGGGAACCGGCTCCTGGGGCACCGCGTTCGCGATGGTGCTCGCCGACGCGGGCTGCGAGGTCGTGCTCTGGGCCCGCCGCCAGGAACTGGTGGACGCCGTCAACTCCACCCACGAGAACCCGGACTACCTGCCGGGCGTCCGGCTGCCCGACACCGTGCGGGCCACCACCGACGCCGCCGAGGCGCTGGCCGGCGCCGACTTCGCGGTGCTCGTGGTGCCCTCGCAGACGCTGCGCGACAACCTGGCCGCCTGGACGCCGCTGATCGAGCCGCAGACCGTGCTGGTGAGCCTGATGAAGGGCATCGAACTCGGCACCGCCAAGCGGATGAGCGAGGTGATCGACGAGGTCACCGGGGTCGGTCAGGAGCGCGTCGCGGTGGTCAGCGGGCCCAACCTGGCCAAGGAGATCGCCAACCGGCAGCCCGCGGCCAGCGTGGTCGCCTGCTCCGACGAGGCGGTCGCCAAGCGGCTCCAGGCGGCCTGCCACACGCCGTACTTCCGGCCGTACACCAACACCGACGTGGTGGGCTGCGAACTCGGCGGCGCGGTCAAGAACGTGATCGGCCTGGCGGTCGGCATGGCGGCCGGCATGGGGCTGGGCGACAACACCAAGGCGACGCTGATCACCCGCGGGCTGGCCGAGACCACCCGGCTCGGCGAGGTGCTGGGCGCGGACCCGCACACCTTCGCGGGACTCGCCGGGATGGGCGACCTGGTGGCCACCTGCTCCTCGCCGCTGTCGCGCAACAACACCTTCGGCATGAACCTGGGCCGGGGCATGACGCTCGCGGAGGCCAGCGCGGCCACCCGGCAGACCGCCGAGGGCGTGAAGTCCTGCGAGTCGGTGCTGGACCTGGCCCGGCGCAACGGGGTCGACATGCCGATCGTCGAGGCCGTGGTGGACGTGGTGCACAACGGGCGGCCGACCCAGGAGGCGCTGCAGGCGCTGATGTCGCGTTCGGCCAAGCCGGAGCGGCGCTGACCGGAGCGGCGGCGCCGGGGGTGCGGCGCCGCTGACTTCCCGGAAGGGCCTCGCACGGTAGTCTCAAACCCGATATGAGCATCGAACAGTCCTCCCCGAACCGGTCCGACCGGAAGCCGCGCGTCGCGCTGGTCTTCGGCGGGCGCAGCTCCGAGCACGCGATCTCGGTCTCCACCGCGGGCAGTGTGCTCAGGGCGATCGACCGCGACAAGTACGACGTGCTGCCGATCGGCATCACGCACGAGGGCCGCTGGGCGCTGACCAGCGACGAGCCGGCCCGGATGGCCATCACCGACGGGAAGCTGCCGGACGTGGCGCACGTCGCCGAGGGCGTCGACGGCCAGGTCGCGCTGCCGGTCGCCCCGGGCGACCGCGAGGTGGTCCTGACCGAGCCGGGCAGCACCCCGAAGGCCCTCGGCGAGGTCGACGTGGTCTTCCCGCTGCTGCACGGCCCGTGGGGCGAGGACGGCACGCTCCAGGGCCTGCTGGAGCTCTCCGGCGTCCCGTACGTCGGCAACGGCGTGCTGGCCAGCGCGGCCGGTATGGACAAGGAGTTCGCCAAGCGGATCCTCGCCTCGCACGGTCTGGACGTCGGCCGCTACACCATCGTGCGGCCGCGCGACTGGGAGTCCGAGGCGGGCCGCACGGCGGTGCGCGAGCGGGCCGCCGAGCTGGGCCTGCCGCTGTTCGTGAAGCCCTGCCGGGCCGGCTCCAGCATCGGCATCACCAAGGTGAAGGACCTGGCCGACCTCGACGCGGCGATCGAGGAGGCCCGTCGGCACGACCCCAAGCTGATCATCGAGGCGGGCGTGACCGGCCGCGAGATCGAGTGCGGCGTGCTGGAGTTCGAGGACGGCCCGCGGGCCAGCGTGGCCGGCGAGATCCTGGTCGGCGAGGGCTTCGACTTCTACGACTTCGAGGCCAAGTACATCGACTCCTCGGACGTGAAGATCCCGGCGGACCTCACCGCCGGGGAGCTCGCCGAGATCCAGCGCCAGGCGGTCGAGGCCTTCGAGGCGCTCGGCTGCGAGGGCCTGGCCCGGGTGGACTTCTTCCTGCTGGAGGACGGCACCTGGATGATCAACGAGATCAACACCATGCCCGGCTTCACCCCGATCTCGGCCTTCCCGAAGATGTGGGAGGCCAGCGGGGTCTCGTACCCGGAGCTGATCGACCGGCTGCTCGCGACGGCGCTGCGGCGCTCGACCGGGCTCCGCTAGGGCCTGTCTTCGGACGCGCGGAGGGCGGGCCGGGAGCTTCCCGGCC
>NZ_JBHVET010000365.1:0-8159 GCF_042802135.1 Kitasatospora sp. NPDC057512 | reverse complement strand
CCCGACGTCCTGCGCACGTCCTGTGCGAGGCCCCGCGGACGCGAGTTCGAGGACCGGCCCTACCGCCGCAGCCCCGCCGCCAGCAGCTCGGCGACGGTGGCGAGCTTCACCCGGGGCCGCCCCTCGGCCTCGCCCCGCTCGCGTTCCGCGCGGTCCACCGCCCGCAGCTCCCGCAGCCCGACCGCGTCCGGCCGCCGCTTCCGCACCAGCCGTTCGAACTCCCTGCGCCCCGCCGCCGGGACGGGCAGCGCGCGGGCGGTCGCGTCGTCCAGCAGCGCGCCCACCGTCTCCCGGGCGCAGGCCCGGTTGGCGCCGATCCCGCCGGACGGCCCGCGCTTGGCCCAGCCCACCACGTACGTCCCCGGCAGCGGCTGTCCGGTCGCCGGGTCGACGACCCGTCCCGCCCGGTGCGCGACCGTCCCGGTCCGCTCGTCGAACGGCAGCCCGGGCAGCGGGGCGCCCCGGTGCCCGATGGAGCGCACCACCAGCCCGGCCCGCAGCACGTCGCGTACCCCGGTGCCCTCGACCCTGCCGTCCTCCGCCGGGGCGGTCCGTTCGACGGTCAGCTCCTCGACCCGCCCCTCCCCGGACAGCTCGACCGGCGCCGACAGGAACCGCAGCACGATCCGCCGCCCCGGCCCGGGCGCGGCGGCCCCGTCGTGCGGCACCAGCGGCAGCCCGGCGAGCAGCGCCGCCCCCGTACCCGATCCGGCCCCCGCCCCCGCCCCCGTACCCGATCCGGCCCCCGCACCCGGCCCGGTCCCGGCCCCCGCCGCCTCGATCGCCGCCCGCACCTCCGGGTGGTCCGCCACCACCACCTCGACGCCCGGCAGCTGCCGCAGCGCCAGGAACTCCGCCCTGCTCCACGCCGCCTGCCCGGGGCCGCGCCGGGCGAGCAGCACGACCTCCCGGACCCGGCTGCGGCGCAGCGCGGCCAGGGCGTGGTCGGCGATGTCGGTGGCGGCGAGCCGGTCGGGGTCGGTGAGCAGGATGCGGGCGACGTCCACCGCGACGTTGCCGTTGCCGATCACCACCACGCGCTCCGCCGACAGCTCCACCGCGTCGGCGGGCACGGTGGGTTCGGCGTTGTACCAGCCGACGAAGGCGGTCGCGGGCACGCTGCCCGGCAGGTCCTCGCCGGGTATGCCGAGCCGGCGGTCGGCGGCGGCGCCGACCGCGTACACCACCGCGTGGTGGTGCGCGGCGAGCTCCTGGTGGGTGAGGTCCGTGCCGATCTCCACGTTGAGGTGCATCCGCAGCCGCGGGTCGTGGAAGACGCTCGCGAAGCTCTCCGCGATCCGCTTGGTGGACTGGTGGTCGGGCGCGACGCCGTGCCGCAGCAGGCCGCCGGTGACCGGCAGCCGGTCGATCATGGTGATCTCGGCGCTGGTGCCGCGCAGCAGTTCCTGCGCGGTGTACCCGGCGGACGGGCCGGTGCCGACGACGGCGATCCGCAGCGTGCCGAGCTCACCCGGCAGGCTGCGCGGGAAGCTGGGCGCGCCCCAGGCGTGGTCGGTGGGGTGGTCGCGGAACCAGTCGCGGTTGAGGTCGCCGAACACGGTGGCGGGTCCGCGCAGCCGGTCGACCGGGAACACCGCGTCCACCGGGCAGGCGTCCGCGCAGGCGCCGCAGTCGATGCACGCCCGCGGGTCGATGTAGAGCGTGTCGGTGGTGCCGAACTCCGGTTCGTCCGAGGTCGGGTGGATGCAGTTGACCGGGCAGACGGACACGCACGAGGCGTCGTTGCAGCAGGTCTGGGTGATCGCGTAGGCCATGGCCGGGGTGGGTCCTCGCTGCGCGTGGGGGATGGGGCGGCTCGGTGCTGACGGTCCGTCAGAGCATGTGCACCCGGCGGTAGACGGCCGCTGAGCGGCTGGTGAGCAGCCCGGCCTCGGCGAGGAAGGCCATCAGGTGCCGGGAGCTGGTGCGCATCATCGCCTTGCGGTGCTCGCTGGCCCGCACTTCGGCGAGCGCCCGCTGCACGTCGAGCCCGGCGGCCTTGTACACGCCCGGGTGCACCATGCTGGTGACGATGACGTAGGCGCCCAGGGCGATGCCGGTGGCCGAGGCGCGCCGACGGGCCGGGCTCGCGTGGCGCATCCGCTCGCGGATCTCCTGCCGGGCGAACTTCATGTGCCGGGACTCCTCGACCACGTGGATCCGGGAGGTGCCGCGGACGATCTCCAGCACGTTCTCGCCGCGCATCCAGTCGCGCTGCATGACGTCGAGCACCTCTTCGGCCACCAGGGTTCCGCCGTAGGCGAGTTCGCCCCTGGCGAGCGCCTTGAAGGCGCGCCCGGCCTGGGCGATCACCTTGTTGGGGCGGTAGGCGGGAACGCCCATCTTGGCGCAGGCGCGGGCGAACATGATCGAGTGGCGGCACTCGTCGGCGATCTCGGTGAGCGCGAACTGGAACTCGGCGCTGGCGGGGTTCTTGAGGTACTGGTCGCGCAGCACCATCTGCTGGAGGATCATCTCGAACCAGATGCCGGTGTTCATGATCGAGCAGACCTCGTGCCGGGTGAGCGTGACCCGCTGGCGCTCGGTCATCTCGTCCCACAGCCGGGTGCCGTAGAGCGTGCTCCACTCCGGGTTGAGGCCGTAGTGGTCGTCCGGGAGGGGGGCGTCCCAGTCGATCTCGGTCGAGGGGTCGTAGGAGAGGGTGGCGGCCGACTCCAGCAGCCGCTTCGAGACGTCGTCGTCGGCCGTGGTGTGGCCGTGTCCCGTCTGCCAGGTGAGAGCCATGGCTGCCTCCAGGTGGCTGTTCCGCGGGTTCCCGCTCACCCGCTTATTAGACGGACAGTACAATAAGAGCCGGTCGCCGAGAACCCCCTGCGCGACAGCGATCCGGCGCGCGGCCGTACGGCTCACGCCCCCCTTCCGCTCAGCCCGTGCTCTCCGCCCCCTCCAACCGCTGTGCCCGGGCCGTCAGGTGGCGCCGCTCCGGGGCGCTCGCCGTCCGGGCCGCCGCCTCCCGGTACGCGCGGGCGGCGGCCGCCGGGTCGGTGCCGAGCCGGTCGAGCAGGTGCGCCCGGACGGCGAGCAGCCGGTGGTGCCGGGCCAGGCGCCGGTCTCCGGCCAGCTCCGCCACCAGCGCCAGCCCGGCCTCCGGCCCGTGCACCATCGCGACCGCGACCGCCCGGTTGAGCGCGACCACCGGGTTCGGGTCGAGGCGCAGCAGCAGGTCGTACAGCACCAGCACCTGCGGCCAGTCCGTCTCCCGCGCCGTCGCCGCCTCCCCGTGCACCGCGGCGATCGCGGCCTGCACCCGGTACGGCCCGACCTGCCCGCGCGGCAGCACCGAGGCGATCAACTCCAGCCCCTCGTCGAGCAGTTCCCGGTCCCACCGGCCGCGGTCCTGCTCGTCCAGCGGCACCACCTCGCCGTGCGCCCCGGTGCGGGCCGGCCGGCGGGCGTCGGTCAGCAGCATCAGCGCGAGCAGCCCCGCCGTCTCGGCGTCCCCGGGGGTGAGCCGGCGCAGCAGCCGGGTCAGCCGGATCGCCTCCCCGGACAGCCGCGGCGCGGTCAGCTCCTCGCCGCCGCTCGCCGTGTAGCCCTCGTTGAAGACCAGGTACAGCACGTGCCGGACCTCGGACAGCCGCCCCGCCCCGCCCTCCGGGAGGGACGCTCCGCCACCGGGGAACACTCCCCCGCCCGCGGTCCGCAGCGTCTGCTTCGCCCGGCTGATCCGCTGCGCCATCGTCGCCTCGGGCACCAGGAACGCGGCCGCGATCTGCGCGGTGGTCAGGCCGCCGACCGCGCGCAGGGTCAGCGCGATCCGGCTCGGCACGGACAGCGCCGGGTGGCAGCAGAGGAACAGCAGCGCGAGCGAGTCGTCCGCCGCCGGGTCGGGCGCGTCGGCCGCGGGGGCGAGCAGCGCCGACTGCGGCGTGGCCAGCGCCAGCGCCTCCTCCCGGCGGCGGCGCGCCGACTCGCTGCGCACCTGGTCCACCAGTCGCCGGTCCGCGACCGTCACCAGCCAGCCCCTCGGGTTGGCCGGCACCCCGCCCTGCGGCCACTGCGTCGCGGCGGCCAGCAGCGCCTCCTGCACCGCGTCCTCGCACGCGTCGAACGCCCCGCCGTGCCGCCGCAGCAGCACGCCGAGGACCTGCGGCGCCAGTTCGCGCAGCAGGCCCTCGACGGCACCGGTCGTTCCGCTCACTCGCACACGGGGAGGTCGCCCGCGGCGGACTCGTGCAGGATCGGCCACAGCTCCACCGGCTCCACGTCCGCGAACGGCATGTCCGCCGCGATCTGCTGGGCCCGCTCCAGGCTCTCGCAGTCCAGCAGGTAGAAGCTGGCCACGTACTCCTTGGTCTCCAGGTACGGCCCGTCGGTGACCACCGGCACCCCCTCCGCCCGCCGCACCAGCTGCGCCGCCGCCGCGTCCGCCAGCCCGTACGCGCCGATCAGCTCCCCGCTCTCCCGGTACCGCGTGTTGAACGCCTCCTGCCGGGCGATCGCCTCCGGCCACGCCTCGGCCGGGAAGGAGTCCCACTTGGCCTGGTTGCCGTAGATCATCGCGACGTACTTCATTCCGGGTGTCCCCTCCGTCTCGCGCGCCCCGTCGGCGCGCCGTCACCTCTCAGTCGGAGCGGCGGAACCCGGCCTCGACATCGGCCGACGACTTTCCCGAGGAACTTTCCCGCGGAGTCTCCCGCGGACTTTCCCGAGGAGTTTCCTGCGGACGTTCCGGCGGAGTCCTCCCGCGCCCCGACCCCCACGAACGATCAAGGTACGGCAGCCGCCGGGCACCCTGCGGTCAGGAGGTGCGCCGGTCCTCCGCGTCGAAGGACGCGAGTGCGCGCGCCCCCGGTTCGAGGGCCAGCCGCAGGGCGGCCAGGACGGCGGGCTCCAACCCTCCGACGGCTTCGGCGAGTTCCTCCGCCACGTCCGCCGCGATCTCCGCCGCCACGGCCTGCGCGGCCGTGCGCGGGCCGAGCTTGCTGACGGCGGCCGCGGCGCGGGTGGGGGTGAGCAGGGCCGAGGCCTGGACGAGGAGCCAGGCGGGGACGCCGGCCGCGCCCTGCGGCGGCGGGAGGTACGGGCGGGCGCCGTCGTAGCGGTCGTCCTCGGCGAAGGCCTGCTGCTTGACCTTCACGAGCGGTCGGGCCACGCCGGACTCGTGCCACTCCCCGGCCGGTTTGAGGACGTACCCCTCGGCGAGGTTGTCCGGCAGCTCGGGCAGGCCGAGCAGGGCGGGCACCCGGCTGGGGTAGCGCACCGGCAGGTCGTGCAGGGTGTTCAGCGGGCCGTGGCCGAGCAGGGGCACGCAGGTGAGTCCGGCGGCCCGCGCGGCCGAGCGCAGGGTGCGGTCGGCGATCCACCAACGGCCCTCGGGCGTCTCGACGGTGGCGTCGAAGGGCAGCCAGCGCAGGCCGGGGGCGTACCAGACGCCGGTCTGGACCGGGTCGACGCCGGGGACGGCGGGCACCCCGGGGTGCGGGTAGCGGCCGCCGGCCAGTTCGCCGTAGACCGTCACCACGGCGGCGGCGCCCCACGGTTCGCGCACCGCGGCGGCGAACCGGGCGGCCGCGACGGACAGTTCGGGCCAGATCCGGCTCACCCCGAAGAAGCCGTCCAGCCCCTCGTCGTCCAGCAGTTCGCGCCGCTTCGCGGCCCGTACGGAACCGCCCTCGCAGACCACGGCGAAGTGCGCCCCGTGCACCTTCTCGGCCGCGGTCCACTCGCGGCTGCCGGGCCCGCCGGAGCGGCCCCGGGCGGGGATCTTGGGGTAGGGCCGCAGCCCGGGCCCGTCGGACACCGTCTCGAACACCGTCTCGGACACGAACGGAATCCTCGCCGCCGGGGCCGCCGCCTGGCAACCGGGATTCCCGGGCCGGGTCTGATCGGCGCCGGTCAGACCCCCCACTCCGCGCGCAGCGCCGCGAAGGCCTCGTGGAACCCCGGGAAGGTCTTCCGCACGCAGCCCGGGTCGTCGAAGGTGATGCCGGGGGTGCGCAGCGAGGTGACGGCGAAGGACATGACGATCCGGTGGTCGGAGTGGGTGGTGATCTCGGCCGGGCGGGGCGTGCCGGGCCGGATCTCGATCCAGTCGTCCCCGGTGGCCACGGTGATGCCCATCGCCCGCAGGTTGTCGGCGCAGGCCTCCAGGCGGTCGCACTCCTTGACCCGGGTGTTGTGGACGTCCTCGATCCGCACCGGCCCGGTGGCGAAGGGGGCGATGGCCGCGAGGGTGGGCATGGTGTCGGAGATGTCCCGCATGTTGACGGTGATCCCGCCGAGCGGGCCCTCGCCGGCCACCGTCGTGCGGTCGCCGCCGACGTCCACCCGGGCGCCCATCCGCCGCAGCACGTCGACGAAGCGCAGGTCGCCCTGGAGCGCGTCCCGGCCGAGACCGGGGACGGTGACCTCCCGGCCGGCCAGGGCCGCGGCGGCGAAGAAGTAGCTGGCGGTGGAGGCGTCCGGCTCGATCGGGTGGTCGGCGGCCCGGTAGCCGCCGGGGGGCACCTCGAACAGCTCGCCGACGGGCGTCCGCTCCCGCTTCACCTCGACCCCGAAGGCCCGCATCATCGCCAGGGTGATGCCGACGTACGGGGCGGAGACCAGCCGGGTGACGGTGATCCGCAGGCCGTCCCGGGTGAGCGGGCCGAGCAGCAGCAGCGCGGTCAGGTACTGCGAGGACTGCCCGGCGTCCAGGGTGAGTTCACCGCCGCGGACGCCGTCGGCGAGGACCGTCAGCGGGTGGTGCCCCTCGGCCTCCTCGTGCCGCAGGTCCACGCCCAGTTCGCGCAGCGCCCGGGTGAGCGGGGCGACCGGGCGGCGGCGCATCTGGGCGGAGGCGTCGAAGCGGTACGTGCCGCGGCCGGCGGCGGCGAGGGTGGGCAGGAAGCGCGCGGTGGTGGCGCCGTCGCGGCAGTACACCTCGGCGTCCGGTACGGCGGGACCGGCCGGGCGGCCCTCCACCCGCCACGCCCCGGGCGTCCGCTCGATCCGGTACCCGAGGGTGTCCAGCCCCTGCGCGAAGCCCTCGGTGTCGTCCGAGGACAGCGGCCGGCGCAGGGTGGTCACGCCCTCGGCGGCGGCGGCCAGGAACAGCGCCCGGGCGGTGATGGACTTGGACCCGGGGATCTCCACAGCAGTCACGGCAGGCTCTCCCAACACGAGTGTCCGACAGGCGTCTCCGGTGACGTCGGGCCCGATCCTGCCCGACCCGGCCGCCTCCGTCGCCGACCATCC
The DNA here is from genome assembly GCF_042802135.1 of Kitasatospora sp. NPDC057512. NCBI lineage: Bacteria > Bacillati > Actinomycetota > Actinomycetes > Kitasatosporales > Streptomycetaceae > Kitasatospora > Kitasatospora sp. NPDC057512. The sequence goes on along the minus strand of NZ_JBHVET010000365.1, from coordinate 959 downwards.
ACGGGCTGGACGGTGACGGGGGCGACAACAGCGGGCGAAGGCTTCGGCCGCCTGCCGGTTCAGCAGCGCGCCCAGAGCCCGGCCAGGTGCGCGTGCAGGACCTCCTCCGCCTCCGCCACCGTCCGGTGCCCGACCAGCACGTGCGCGGTGAGCCCGTCGGCGAGGGCGAGCAGCGTACGGGCCTCGGTCCGCGCGTCCACCGCCCCGCCGGCGGCCGCCCCACCCAGCGCCGATCCACCGGCCGCCGATCCACCGACCGGTCCACCGGCCGCCGCCCCGCCCAACGCGGACGCGCCGACCGCCGCCCCGCCCGCGGCCTCCGCGACCAGCCGCACCATCAGCTCCTCCAGCGCCGCGTAGCTGCTCCGCAGGGTGGCCGCCAGCCCCGGGTTGACGGCGGCCCCGGCGACGAAGGCGAGCCAGATCCTGGCCTCGGCCCGGTGTTCCTCGCGCAGCAACGCCACCTCCCCCGCCACCAGCCCGAGTTCGGTGGCCGCCGACTGCGCCGGGCCGGCCGTGAGCCGGTTCCGCACCCGCGCCGTGACCCGCTCGCCGACGTGCGCGAGCGCGGCCAGCAGCATCTCCTCCTTGGTGCGGAAGCAGCGCTGGACGGCCCCCATCGAGACCTCCGCCCGGGTGGCGACGTCCCGCAGGGTGACGCCCTCCAGCCCGTGCTCGTCCACCAGCAGGCAGACGGCCTCGGCGATCCGCCGGCGCCGGCCCTCGTGGTCCACCTGTTTCGGCATGCCCGTCCTCCTCGTCCGCCGCGCCCTCCGATATTCCGATGCAAGCGTATCGGTTCCGGGCTAGGGTTCACTCCGTTCCGATGCGACCGCATCGGAACGAGGCCGACGAGCCGCCGAGGAGAGCCCCCCATGCCCGAAGCCACGCCCCTGTGGAGCAGGCCCGCCACCGAACTCGCCGCCGCCGTGCGCGGCGGCGAGGTGTCGGCCCTGGAG
>NZ_JBHVET010000364.1:0-8164 GCF_042802135.1 Kitasatospora sp. NPDC057512 | reverse complement strand
CCCGCGGCGGGCCACGCCCTGGGGCCGGCGGTGGCGGTCGCGGCGATCCAGGTGGTCGGCTCGACCGTCGCCGCGCACGGCCAGCACGGGCGGGTCCCGCTGGACGCCCTCGGCTACCTCCTCCTGCTGCTCGGGCCGGCCCTGCTGGTGCTGCGCGGCCGCCGGCCGGTGGCGGTGGTGGCCGGCACCTCGGTGGTCACCGCCGGGTACCTGGCCGCCGGGTACCCGTACGGGCCGGTCTTCGTGAGCTGGCTGATCGCCTGCTGCGCGGCGATCGGCTCCGGGCACCGCCGGGCGGCCTGGACGGGCGCGGCCGGGGTCTACCTGGTGCACCTGCTGGGCACCTTCGTGCTGCCGGCGGGCTGGCAGCGCGCCGCCCCGCCGTCCGGCAGCGTCTGGCCGCAGGAGCTCGGGCTGCTGGCCTGGCTGCTGCTGGTGATGGCGGGCGGCGAGCTGGTCCGGTTCCGGCGCGAGCGGATCGCCGCCCACCGGGCGTACCGGCAGCAGTTGGAGGAGCGCCGGGCCAACGAGGAACGGCTCAAGATGGCCCGGGAGTTGCACGACATCCTGGCGCACAGCCTGTCGCTGATCAACATCCAGGCCGGGGTCGCGCTCGCGCTGCTCGACCGGCGGCCGGAGGAGGCGCGCGGCGCGCTGGTCACCATCAAGTCGACCAGCAAGGAGGCGCTCGGCGAGGTCCGCCAGGTGCTCGCGACGCTGCGCGGGCCCGGGGCGCCGCCGCGCGGGCCGGCCCCGGGGCTGGACCGGCTGGACGAACTCACCGAGCAGGCGGACCGGGTGGGCCTGGAGGCGGAGGTGCAGGAGCGCGGCGAGCGGCGCGCGCTGTCCGCCGCCGTCGACCTCACCGCCTTCCGGATCGTCCAGGAGGCGCTCACCAACGTGGTCCGGCACTCGGCGGCCCGGCAGGCGGTCGTGGTGCTGGACTGGACGGACCGGGCCGTGCTGGTGGTCCGGGTGGAGGACCCGGGGCCCGCGGTGCCCGGTGACGCGGGCGGGTCGGGCAGCGGGCTGGTCGGGATGCGGGAACGCGCGGCGGCGTTCGGTGGCACCATCACGGCGGGGCCGCTGCCCGACGGCGGTTTCCGGGTCCGGGCGGAGCTGCCGACACCGAAGGCGGAGAGCGATTGATTCGGGTACTGCTGGCGGATGACCAACTGCTGGTCAGGGCGGGCTTCCGGGCCCTGCTGGACCTCCAGGACGACCTCACGGTGGTCGGCGAGGCGGACGACGGCGAGGCCGCGCTGCGGCTCGCCCGCGAACTCGTGCCGGACGTCGTGCTGATGGACATCCGGATGCCGCGGATGGACGGGCTGGAGGCGACCAGGAGGATCGCCGAGGACCCGGCGCTGTCCTCCGTGCGGGTGGTCGTGCTGACCACCTTCGAGCTGGACGAGTACGTCTTCGAGGCGCTGCGCTCCGGGGCGGCGGGCTTCCTGGTCAAGGACACCGAGCCGGCCGACCTGCTGCGGGCGGTCCGGGTCGCCGTCGCGGGGGACGCGTTGCTCTCGCCGGGGGTCACCCGGCGGCTGATCGGCGAGTTCGCCGCGCGGTCGAAGCGGCCCGAGGCCGTGCCGCAGGGGCTCTCGGACATCTCGATGCTGACCGAGCGGGAGCGCGAGGTGCTGGCGCTGGTCGGGATGGGGCTGTCCAACGAGGAGATCGCCCGGCGGCTGGTGGTCAGCCCGTTGACGGCGAAGACGCACGTCAGCCGGGCGATGGTGAAGCTCGGGGTGCGGGACCGGGCGCAACTGGTGGTGCTGGCCTACGAGTCGGGGCTGGTGCGGCCGGGCTGGCTGGGCTGAGGTCTGCTCCTGGGCCGAGGCCTGCTCCCGGGGCTGCGCGTCGCGGGTGGTTCGTACTCTCCCGGGAGTATCCCAACTGCCGCTGCTGGTAGGACGCGCGATGAGGCTCATCGGAGGGACGCTTCAGGTGTCTCGGGAACCGCCCGAGGCACTGGAAGCCCACCACCGAGGAGTTGAACCACCATGTACACCCAGCTGGCCTACTGGCACGGCCCGGGCCCGTGGATCCTGCTGATCCCCCTGGTCTGGATCGCCGTGGTGGTCCTGGTGATCGCGGTCCTGCGCCGCACGGTCTGGCGGCGGCACGGCTGCGGGTACGGCGCCAGGGCCGGGTTCGGGGCCGGAGCGGGAGCCGGAGCCGTCGCGGAGCATCCGCTGGCCGTCCTGGGCCGTCGCTACGCCGAGGGCGACATCGACGCCGAGGAGTACCGCGCCAAGCGGGCCGTGCTCAGCGAACCGTCGCGGGGCGACCCTGGAGGCGGTGGCGCCAAGTGACCGCCCCGGGCGTCGTACGGGGCCCCGCCGCCCGGGGGGCCGACGACCGGGTCGCCGACGCCATGGAGGTCCATGGCGTCGGCGGCACCGGGGGCCGGGCGCCGAAAAGCGTGACGGTGAGCCGGAGGCTCAGCCCGCCGTCTGGGGGAAGACCTCCCGCAGCAGCGGGTCCGGCAGCCCGCGCTTGCGCCACTCGCGCGGGTAACCGAGCGAGACCTCCGTGAACGGGACGCCGTCGTAGGTGGTCCGGCGCGGGATGTGGAGGTGGCCGTAGATCATCGCCGCGGTGTTGAACCGGGTGTGCCAGTCGGCGGTCAGCTCGGTCCCGCACCACTGGGCGAACTCGGGGTACCAGAGGATCTCGGTGGGCTGACGGACCAGCGGGTAGTGGTTGACCAGGACGAGCGGGACGTCCGGGTCGCAGGCCGCCAGTCGCTTCTCGGTCAGCCGGACGCGCTCCCGGCACCAGGAGTCGCGGTCCGGGAACGGGTCCGGGTAGAGCATCCGCTCGTCCGCGCAGACGATGCCGCTCTCGTAGGCAGCCGCCAGGGAGGCCTCCTTGGTGGTCGTGCCCGGCGCGCGGAAGGTGTAGTCGTAGAGGAGGAAGAGCGGGGCGATGCGGACGGGTCCGCCGGGGCCCTCCCAGACCGGGTACGGGTCCTCGGGGGTCACCACGCCGAGCCGGCGGCAGCGTTCCACCAGGTGCTCGTAGCGGGCCACTCCGCGCAACTGGACCGGGTCCTCGGGGTGGGTCCACAGCTCGTGGTTGCCGGGTACCCACACCACGCGGGCGAAGCGTTCGGCGAGCAGGCCGAGGGCCCACTCGATGCTGGTGGTGATCTCGGCGACGTCACCGGCGACGAGCAGCCAGTCCCCGGGGTGGGAGGGCTGGAGCTTCTCCACCAGGTCGCGGTTCTCCTGGTAGGAGATGTGCAGATCGCTCACGGCGAGCAGCCGTCCACCCGTCGGGGTGCTCCGTTCCGGCTGTGCCTCGCTGCGGTTCTCCGTAGTCACTCCTGCCCCCTGAGGTTGCCCGGCCAATGGGGCCCACCCTACGTGGCGGGCGGGGGGAGTGGGGCGGGTTGACGGGATCAGTCGTTCGAACCGTCGACCCGGGAGCCGAGGTCAGCCCGGCGATTCACCGGTGGTTCACCGGCGGGTCAAGGCCGGGGCGGTGGATCGGGAGCGGAGCGGAAGGCTGGACGGGAATAGGAGGTGGGATCAGGAACCGCGAATTGACGGGGAGTTGGGCCGAGCCGGTTCAGGAGCTGATGTCGATGAGCACGCCGTGGGAAGTGGCGGTGGTGACGGCGAGGATCGCCAGTGAGGCGATGCCGAGGGTCAGGCCGAGGGCGGCGCGGCCGCGCCGGTTGGTGCCGCGGACCAGGGCCAGGGTGGCCAGGGTGATGGCGATCGGCCCGAGGACGATGTTGAACAGCAGTAGGCCGGGCAGGCCGAGGAGGAAGGAAGCGACAGCGAGGCCATCGCCCTCGGCGGTGCGCTGACGGCTGATTTCCTGACGGACGGTCTGCTGGGCCTGCCGCTGCGGGCGGTTGGCGCTCCGGCGGCTGGTGGCGGTGCGGCTGGTGGCGATGTGGCTGGTGGCGAGACGGTCGGTGGCGGTGCTCATGGTGGTGCGGGTCCTCTCTGGAGAGTGGCCGCGGGTGCGGTCCGCGGAGCGGCCGGGTCAGCGGTGCCGGAGGCGGGCGATGCCCTCGCGGGCGCCGAAGGCGAGCAGCCAGGCGGTGATGCCGGCGGAGGCGGCGAGGAAGACCGGGAACGAGGTGTGGGCGGCGGTGCCGATCAGGATGCCCATGGCGACCAGGGCGGAGAGCAGGATCACGGCTGGCTCCTTCGGCTGCGGATGGGACTGCGCCGATTTCGGTTGACAAGTGTTCACTGACTTCGGCCCCACTCTACGCTCGGCTGGCCAAGTTCGGCAAACGATTGTTTACTGAATGGCGTGAGTCACACCGTGGGGGCCAGACAGGCCCAGAAGCGGCAGAGTCGGCGGGCCTTGCTGGACGCCGGGCTGCACCTGTTGGCCGATCAGAACCTGGCGAGCCTGGGCGTCCGCGAGGTCACCCGCGAAGCGGGGCTCTCCCCGGCCGCCTTCTACCGGCACTTCCCGGACCTCGCCGCCCTCGGGGTGGCACTGGTCGAGGAGTCGCTGGCCAGCCTGCACGTCATGATCCGCTCGGTGCTCGCCGAGGCCGGCGACGCCGAGGAACTGATCGGCCGGGCGGTGGACGTGATCGAGCGGCACGTCCGCGAGCACCGGGCGCACGTCCGCTTCCTGGCGCGCGAGCGGCACGGCGGGGTGCGGCGGGTGCGCGAGGCGATCGACGCCGAACTCGGCCGCTTCGCCGCCGAGGTGGGATCCGCCCTGGCGCTGCAGCCGCAGTCGCGGGGGTGGAGCGAGCAGGACCTGCGGATGCTCGCCGAGCTGTACGTCGACCACATGGTCTCCACGGCCGCCGCCTTCCTGGAGGCGCTGGAGACGGACCCGGCCCGGGAGCGGCGGATCGCCGCCACCGCGCGCCTCCAGTTGCGCCTGATCAGCCTCGGTCGGGAGCACTGGCAGGCGGGTTGACCGTCCGGGCGTTGGCCGGGTGGCGACGATAACCGGTCATTGCGGCTTGGGCGGTTCTTGGTGTTGCTTTGACTCTTGACAGTGGGTCATGTCCGCGACAGCTTTGGTGCACCCCCACCAGTGGATCCCCCACACCGAGAGGTCTCTCATGAAGAAGCCGCTCAAGCCGCTCATAGGCACGGTCGCCGCGTTCCTGGTCGCCGGGGCCACCGCCCTCGGCGGAGCCGCTCCGGCCCAGGCCGCAGCCTCCGCCGACACGTCCGCCGCCAAGCCCGTCACCGCTGTCAACTTCGCCGGGACGGTCGCCCTCAGCAACTGCTCCGGCTCGCTGGTGCGGATGCCCGGCTCGACCGCGAACGACCCGGCCCTCATACTCTCCAACGGCCACTGCCTGGAGACCGGCATGCCCGGTCCGGGCGAGGTGGTCCTCAACCGCTCCTCCAGCCGGACCTTCACCCTGCTCAACGGGAGCGGCAGCGGTGTCGCCACGCTGCGCGCGAACAAGATCGTCTACGGCGCGATGACCGACACCGACGTGTCGATCTACCAGCTGAACACCACCTACGCCTCGATCCAGTCCCGGTACGGCATAGCCCCGTTGACCATCGCCGCCACCCACCCGGTCCAGGGCACCTCGATCAAGGTCGTCTCCGGCTACTGGAAGAAGATCTACTCCTGCTCGGTGGACGGCTTCGCCTACCGCCTGAAGGAAGCCGACTGGACCTTCAAGGACTCGGTCCGCTACACCTCCACCTGCAACGTGATCGGCGGCACCTCCGGCTCGCCGGTGGTCGACGCCTCGACCGGCCAGGTGGTCGCCGTCAACAACACGATCAACGAGAGCGGCGAGACCTGCACCCTGGACAACCCCTGCGAGGTGGACCAGAACGGTGCGGTGACGGTCCGTCCGGGCATCGGCTACGCCCAGGAGACCTACGGGATCCCGGCCTGCTTCGCCGCCGGCAACCGCTTCGACCTCACCCTCGCCGGCTGCACCCTGCCCCGCCCGTAAGTCACCAGGGCAACCGCGCTGACCAGCACTTTTCCCCCGATGGGCCATCCGCGAGCGGCGGGTGGCCCATTCGGCCGTCCATCGGTCGGCCGCCGCTCCAGCTGCTCTACCCCGCACCACCCGGCCGTCCATCGATCGGCCACCCGCTCCACCCGCTCCACCCCGCACCACCTGCACCATCCGCGCCGCGCGGCCGTACCGGCGGGCGGCGATCATGTCAGCTGAACAGATGGAGAGTTGATGACCACCACCGTGAGAAGGCTGCTGGCTTCCGCCCTGCTGATACCGCTGCTCGCGCTCGGCGGCCTGGCGAGCCCGGCGTCCGCCGCCGACGGCCAGGGCGCGCAGGGTGCCCAGGGAGCGCAGGGTGACCAGGGCAAGGGGTCCCGCCACGGCCGGAGCCCCGCCGACGACCCGACCGCCGACATCAAGGACCGCCTGGCGGCGATCCCCGGCGTGACGATCACCGAGGAGAAGCCGACCACCACCGGTCACCGCTACTTCATCGCCACGTACACCCAGCCGATCGACCACTTCCGGCCCTGGCTGGGCACCTTCCAGCAGCGCTTCAGCCTGCTGCACCGCGGCTACGACCGCCCGACCGTCTTCTACACCAACGGCTACACCCTGGGCACCAACCCGTCCCGCACCGAGCCGACCCGGCTGGTGGACGGCAACCAGGTGTCCATCGAGTACCGGTTCTTCACCCCCTCCCGCCCGGAGCCGGCGGACTGGTCGAAGGCCGGCATCCGCCAGGGCGCCGCGGACTCGCACCGGCTGGTGACCGCCCTCAAGCGGATCTACCAGGAGGAGTGGCTGTCCACCGGCGCCAGCAAGGGCGGCATGTCCTCCACCTACTTCCGCCGCTTCTACCCGGACGACGTGGCCGGCACGATCGCCTACGTCGCGCCGAACAACACGAACGTCAACGACTACCAGGCGTACAGCGACTTCTTCCGCACCGTCGGCACCCCCGAGTGCCGGGCCAGGCTGAACGCCGCCCAGCGCGAGCTGCTGGTGCGCCGTGACCGGCTGGAGCCCCGCTACGTCGCCGACAACAAGGCGTCCGGCTCCACCTTCAACACCCTCGGCTCCCCGGACCGCGCGTACGAGGCCGGGGTGCTGGACGTGGTCTGGGGCTTCTGGCAGTACAGCCTGGAGGCCGACTGCGCCAAGGTCCCGGTCGCCGCGACCGCGACCGACGACGAGCTGTACGCCTGGTTCGACTCGCAGTCCGGCATCACCGGCAACAGCGACCAGTCGCTGGCGAAGTACACCGCGTACTACTACCAGGCCGCGACCGAGCTGGGCGCGCCGTTCTTCGACGTCTCGCACCTGAAGGACGTGCTGCACTACGACTACAAGGAGCTCTACTCGGTCCGCAGCTACGTGCCGAAGGAGATCCCGACCGTCTTCAACCCGAACGCGATGCCCGACATCGACCGCTGGGTGAAGCGCGAGGGTGAGCGGATCATGTACGTCTACGGCGGCAACGACCCGTGGGGCGCCAAGCCGTTCCACCTCGGCCGGGGCAGCGAGGACAGCTACGTCTACACCGTGCCCGGCGGCAACCACGGCTCGAAGATCGAGCAGCTGCCCGCCGCGCAGTCGGCGGAGGCCACCGCCAAGGTGCTGGAGTGGGCCGGCCTGGGCGACGCGAACGCCGCCCGCTCGCTCGCCAAGACGCCGCAGCCGGCCTCGGACTTCGGCCCGCTGGACGTCGAGGGCCAGCGGCTGGAGCAGGAGCGCCGCCCGCTGTAGCGCTCGCGCGCGGCAAGCCGCACCACCACGCACGAGGAGGAGGCCGTCCCGGACCCCGGGGCGGCCTCCTCGCGTCGTCCCGCGCCCCCATGCCCCCGAGCCTTCGCGCCCCCATGCCCCCAGCGCCCCCATGCCCCCCGCGTGCCCGCGCCCGTCGGCGGGAAGGTCGGACCGCCCCAGCCCCCTCCCCGAAGCAGTGAATCGGTGCTTCAATGCTTGCATGGCCTACCGACGCACGCCTGCCGTACAAGCCCGCCTGGACGCCCAGCGCGAAGCGGTGCTCCAGTCGGCGGTCGGCCTGCTCGCCGAGCGCGGCTACGGCGGCTGCACGATGGCCGCCGTGGCGGACCGCGCCGGGATCGCCACCGGCAGCCTCTACCAGCACTTCAGCGGCAAGGCCGAGCTGTCGGTGCAGCTGTTCCGCCGGGTGGTCACGCACGAGATCGACGCGGTCAACGCCGCCGTCGCCCTCCAGGACAC